>JAIQGB010000032.1 GCA_020072905.1 Terriglobia bacterium
CTGTTCGATTGATTGCCCCGTTTGCGCCCGCGAAGTAAGACCGAGCTTCGGGGTTCGGGGGCGCGGGTGAAACGGGGAGATTTCCCTCCGCGCCCCCCGATGCG
Source organism: Terriglobia bacterium (assembly GCA_020072905.1). GTDB lineage: Bacteria > Acidobacteriota > Terriglobia > UBA7540 > UBA7540 > JAIQGB01. The sequence continues at coordinate 105 of JAIQGB010000032.1, forward strand.
GGGTCCCGAGACACGAGACTCATTCCAACAACATGCCCGCACCAACCAGCGTTCTCGCCTTGTTCGCCCATCCTGACGACGCGGAGTTCCTCTGCGCGGGGACGCTCGCGCATCTGGCCGAGCGCGGCGCGAGCATCCACATCGCGACGATGACGGCCGGTGATTGCGGCAGTGCGATCCTGCCAGCGCCGAGAATCACGCGCATCCGCCGCAATGAGGCCCGTCGCGCCGCCCAGCTTATCGGTGCGCCGTATACGTGTCTTGAGCAGAAAGATCTCTTGGTACTCTACGATGCGCCGACCATCCGCAAAGTCCTCGAGCTGGTGCGGCAGGTGAACCCCGATCTCGTTTTGACGCATTCGCCGGTGGATTACATGGTGGACCACGAGACGACGAGCCGCCTCACCCAGAGCGGTTGCTTTGCCGCCATGGCGCCCAACTTTCGAACGGGCGCCCGACGTCCGGCCAAGGCAACGCGCGCCGTGCCACACCTTTATTACGCTCAGCCTTTCGGCGGGCGAGACATCTATGGCAACGAAATCCGCTCGCGGGTGTACGTGGACATCGCCTCCACTTACGAGCTCAAAGAGCGCATGCTCGCCTGCCACGAGAGCCAGCAGACCTGGCTGCGCGCGCAGCAGGAAATTTCACGGCCGGAGGATCCTCTGCGCGAAATGGCGGAGCGGGCCGGCGCGCTCTCGGGCTTCCGGCTGGCGGAAGGCTTCCGGCAACACCTGGGACAGGGATTCCCGCAGGGCAATCTGCTCGGGCGGCTCCTCGGCGACCTCGTCCGCGTAGTGGAATCCTAAGCGACTCACCGTCAGCTCCACCGGACATCAGGGAGGACTCATGGCAGAGCCCGTCTCGCTCGAAGAATTGGAAGCGCGAATCCACGAGGTCTCCCTCGATCTCGACGCCGAAACCATGCGCCGCGCCGGCTACCGCGTTGTGGACTACCTCGTGAAGCGTTTGGCGGAGATTCGGAGCAGCAAACTCGGCCGGGAGCTCACTCGTGAGGAGACGGAAGAACTGTTGCGCGAGCCGATGCCCGAAGAGCCGGCCGGCTTTGATGCCGTCTTCGACGAATACGCGAGCAACGTGGCGCCCAACGCCATCCAGATCGATCATCCGCAATTCTTCGCTTTTATCCCTAGCGCGCCGAGCTTCGTCGGCATGCTCGCGGACGCTCTGGTGGCCGGGACGAACGTTTTTGCCGGAACGTGGCTGGAATCCTCCGGCCCGAGCCAGGTGGAGATTCTCGTCATCGACTGGTTCAAGGAGATGCTCGGCCTTCCCGCTGAAGCCGCGGGACTGCTGGTGAGCGGAGGCTCCGTCGCCAACCTGACGGCACTCGCCGTGGCGCGCCACGCGGTGCTTGGCGACGAGACCGCCGACGCCGTCGTCTACTTCTCCGATCAGACGCACGCCTCGGTGGACCGCGCCTTGCGCCTCCTGGGGATTCACCCCTCACAACTCCGCCGCATTCCGACCGGGCCGGATCTCGCGCTCGACGTCACGGAGCTTCGCAAGCGCCTCGTCCTCGACCGGAAAGCGGGCCTGCGCCCGTTGGCGGTGATCGCCAATGCCGGGACTACGAATACGGGCGCCATCGATCCCCTGGCGGAAATCGCCGGCTTGGCGCGCGAGCAGGAACTCTGGTTGCACGTGGATGCGGCCTACGGCGGTTTTGCCGCGCTCACCACGCGCGGCCGCCGGCTGCCCGACGGGATCGAGCAGGCGGACTCCGTCGTGCTCGACCCTCACAAATGGTTTTACTGCCCCTTCGAGGCCGGCTGCGTCATCGTGCGCCGAGGCCGCCTGATGCGTGAGACGTTCCACATCTTGCCCGAGTACATGACCGACGTGGCACGAGAAGAGCGTGAGGTGAATTTCTGCGATTACGGCGTGCAGTTGACGCGAAACTTCCGCGCCCTGAAGGTTTGGATGGCTGTCAAAACGTTCGGAGCCCGGCGAATTCGCGAGGTCATTGACCAGTGTCTGGACCTCACCGAATACGCTGCCGAACTCTTCCGCCGGTCGCCTCACCTTGAGATCGTTACGCCCCCTTCCCTCGGAGTCTTCACCTTCCGCTATATTCCTGAGCGACTCCGCAGCACCGGAACTGAAGCCGAGACGGAGCTGAACCGCTTGAACTTAGACCTCGTCGCCCGGGCCATGGCGAGCCGGGAGATCTTCCTTTCCTCAACGCGCCTCGGCTCGCGCACGGTGGTCCGCTTTTGTGTGCTCAACCACCGCACGCGAAAGGCGGACATCCGCCAAGCCCTCCGCCAAGTCGAGCGCTTCGGCCGGGAGGCGGATCAAGCGCTCAGATGATCTGCTGTCTCCTTAACTTCGGCCCGCCCCGACCCCGCGTCCACCGCAAGTCCTTCCTTGACAATATTTTTGCACGCCTCCGATGAGGCGGTGACACCTACACGGGCTACCTCCTTTAGTCTCGAAAGTGCGGGCCGCATCGGCTTGGGATTATGTCATGCAAGTCGGCGGAAAGGGCGCGTTGATCGATTGCAGCACGCGCGGCGTCATCAGATCGCGCGGCACCAAGGAGCACCCCGAAGCGTGGTTGATGTCCTGCTGACTCACTCCTACCACCTCTATTACGACCGCAAACAGGCGCGCAAGATGCAGCCGTACCCTCCGCTCGGAACACTTTACGCGGCGGCCCGCTCGCGACATGATTCTTCAAGACCGCGAGCGAGCGTAGAATTTCGTGTACTGGCGACGGAAGAAATCGCGACCCTGGAGGATGCGGATCCCTTCGATCTGGGCGGCCTTGACGCGCGAACGCTCATCATTCACGGGGTCGGCCTTGACGCACCTGGGCGTGCGTTGCTCGAGACGCGCGGTGGAGCGCTGGTGTGGTGCCCGAGTTCGAACGTCTTTACCCTCGGCCGGACGCTTGACCGTTCGGCCCTGCGTCGCCACCGGCGCGTTGCGCTGGGCAGTGATTCCGCTCTCACGGCAGAGGGGGGCCTGCTGGACGAGGTCCGTTTCGCGTGCGAGTGCGCGAGATCCTCACCCGAAAAGGCCTTCACGGCGGTGACCAGTGGGACCGACGAGGCTTTGCGTCTCACGGACGGCGAGGGCAGCCTGGAACCCGGAGCCGTGGCCGACGCCATCGCGATTCCCGACGCGGGTGAGCCCCCAGCAACAACCCTCTGTAAGTCCTCGTTCCGCGATGTTGAATGCGTCATCGTCGGTGGGAAGCCCCGGCTTCTCTCTCCTCGACTGGCCCGCCGACGGGCTCCTGGCTGCGGAGGGGAATTCAGCCGCCTGCTCATTGATGGAATCAAGCGTCTGCTCGACGCCCCCGCCATTCGTCTCTTCGAGCAAGCCAAAGAGCTTCTGCCGTCAGGGTTCTGTCTGGCTGGCAAGCAGGTACAGATATGAGCGGATCCACAGAACTGGCAACCACCTCGCGCCAACTGGACCAAGCGTCTCGCCACCAGATTCAAGCTCTTCCCATCCTCATCCTCTTCCCTCACAACCGCTGCAACTGCCGTTGCGTCATGTGCGACATCTGGCGAATCAGGCAGGTGCGGGAGCTGACCGCTCAGGATCTCGAACCGCATCTTGAATCAATTCGTCGCCTCGGAGTGCGATGGGTGGTTTTCTCCGGTGGCGAGCCCCACCTGCATTCTGACCTCGGCGCGCTAGCCGAGCCGCTTCGTTCCCTGGGAATCCGAATAACCCTCCTGACGGCGGGCCTGCTCCTCGAGCGCTACGCCGTCCAGACTGCGCGCATCATTGACGACGTGATCGTCTCGCTCGACGGGCCGGCACCAATCCATAATCAGATTCGCGGCGTCCCCAGGGCTTTCGAATTGCTCGCCCGCGGCGTTCGCGCCCTCCGCGAACTGCGACCTTCGATGGAGATTCAGGCGCGATCAACCGTGCAGAAAGCCAACTGCCTGCACCTGCGAGCAACGGTCCGAACGGCGAAAGAGCTGGGCCTGAATTCCGCCTCTTTTCTCGCGGCGGACTTGACTTCCGAGGCCTTTAACCGGCCAGGGGGCTGGGAACGCGGGCGACAGTTTGCGATCCTTCCCGGCCCGGGCGAAGTCGACCAACTCGAGGGCGAAATCGAAAGGCTCATCTCGGAACACACCACAGACATCGAGTCCGGCTTTATTGTGGAGAATCCCGATAAGCTGCGCCGCATTGTGCGCCACTTCCGAGCCCACTTAGGACAGGTCACAGCGGAGCCGCCCCGCTGCAATGCTCCCTGGGTCTCCGCCGTCATCGAGTCGGACGGCACCGTAAGACCTTGCTTCTTCCACCGCCCCATCGGCAACATCCGCGAGAGGCCCTTGGTTGACGTTTTGAACGGCGACGAAGCATTGGCCTTCCGGCAGGAACTCAATATCGCCAGCAATCCTGTCTGCCAGAAGTGCGTTTGCTCGTTATACGTCCCCCCGGAATCACCTTCCTCTCCCGGAGCCGCGGTGGGTGCGGGGGCGAGCCGCCACTTGGGCCGGCCAGGCCTTTCCTGAACCGTCCAAACAATCGCCCCATTTGCGTCGCCCTCCTGGCGCGCAGGCCGACGTATAATGGAATTCCGCGTTTGGGGAACGCTGAGAATTCAGGGGTGACTCCACATCTCTTTGGCCAACCACCAAAGCAATTGCTACGTGACGCCCACCTCCTCCGCTCCGGCCCTTGCACCTGTGGGGAGAAGCTCTGCTGGAAAAGCGGGATGTGGCGGCGTGGCTTTCCTGGCCTTCGCCAGCGTGATAGCCGTGTGTCTCGCATTCCCCTCTCGGGCCTCGGCCCAATCTGCGGAGTGGGGGCAGCAAGTCGTCGGCATGCGACTCGAATGCGACGCCCATTTAACCCTGGCTGCATTTCCAAATGAACTGGCCCAGAAGGTCGGCGAGCCGCTCGACCGCAGGAAAATCCAGGAAACCCTGAAGAATCTCTTTGCCACCGGCCGCTTTCGCGAGTTGCGGGCGGAGACCCAGCCGACCGCGGGCGGCGTTACGCTAATCTTTGTGGCACGCGCCACCTTTTTTGTCGGGTCGATGCACGTGGAGGGAGCACCGGACGCCGTCGATCCCAGCGCGCTCGTCACGGCCTCCCGACTCCGACTCGGCCAACAGATCGAATCTGCCGACCTCGACACGGTTCGAGAACGCCTTCTCACCGTACTCAAGGAAAATGGCTACTACAGCGCAAAGGCCGACTCCCGGCTGCAACCCAACCCGGAGACTCAGGCTGCCGACGTCGATCTCACTGTCACCCCCGGCGCCCCCGCTCGGTTGAGTGGCGTGGAATTCCAAGGGGCCCTCTCCGTACCGCGCGAACGGCTGATGGCAGCAACTGGCTGGCGGCCAGGGAAACATCTGACCTCCACCCTCCTCGAGCGGGGGCTCTTCAAGCTCCATCAGTTCTATGGAAAGCAGGGAAGACCGCAGGCCAATGCAACCCTCAAGAGCAGGACCTTGAATCCCGAGACCAACACCGAGAAACTGGTGGTCCAGGTGGAGGAGGGTCCGCTCGTGCACGTACAAGTGCAAGGGGCCCACGTGTCCTCGTCAACGCTCAGAGAGCTCCTTCCCGTCTATCGTGAAGGCAGTCTCGACGCCGCAGCATTGGCCTCCGGCGAAGAGAACCTGAGGGAATATTTCCAGGGGCAAGGCTACTTCTGGGCGGAAGTCAAAGGGGAACAGAAAAGCAGTTCCAACGGGTCGAAAGTTGACATCACCTACAAAGTCGTCCGCGGCGAGCCTGGCGTGTTCGTCGGGTTCGGCTTCAGTGGAAACCGGACTCTGTCTGATGGCGAGCTTGCGGCCGCCTTGACGATTCACCCCACGGACTTCTTCCGGGAGAGCGGCGTTTTCACCAGCAAAGGGCTGACGAGGGATGTCGCGGCCTTGCGCACCCTTTACGATTCGCGCGGATTCCTTGCAGTGCGCGTCACCCCGCGTCGGGAAGACAGCTATCAGGGAGAGGCCGGTCACCTCTTCGTTCATTTCGAGTTTGAGGAGGGACCGCAAACGCGCGTGCGGCAGCTCAGGCTTGAAGGGCTTGAGGAGGCGACCCGGAACGGAATCTGGCACTCGCTGTTCTCGAGGCCGGGGCAGCCTTATTCTCCCGCCAGGGCCCAGGCCGACCGCGAATTCATCATCGACTACTTCGCGGACCGTGGGTACCCTCACGCCGCAGTCGAATGGAGCGCCTCCGAACCCTCAGATGCGGGAGATGTCGATGTGGTTTTCCAGATCGAGCCCGGAGACCAGGAAAAGATCCGACGCGTGGTCGTGATTGGCAACGAGCACACACGTGAAGGGACGATCCGCCACGAACTCGTCGTGCGAAGCGGTGATCCCTTGCGGCAGAGCAACGTGCTGGAGTCCCAGCGGCGTCTTTATGATCTGGGGACGTTCAGCCAGGTTCAGATCGCTCCCGAGGATCCGCAAGCACCGGAAGCCGTTCGGACTTTACTGGTCAATGTCGAGGAGGCGCGCCGCTGGACCGTGGGCTACGGCGGAGGAGTCGAAGTGCAACGTTCGGGGAGCAATCAGCCCGAGGGCCAGTTGAAAGCGAGTCCGCGGCTCTCGCTCGAGGTTTCGCGCCTGAATGTCGGGGGCCGCGCACAAACGCTCAGCCTGCGCGGCCGGCTCTCCACAATCGAAACCGGGGGCGCCATCAGCTATCTTATCCCCCGCTTTCCCACGCGCCGCGACCTCAGCCTGCGGATCACCGGACTGGTCGATCGTAGCCGGGATGTCTTGACGTTCACTTCCCAGCGACGTGAAGCCTCGGTCAGTCTGGAGAAGCGCTACAGTGCGACGACTTACCTGCTGGGGCGATTCAGTTTCCGCCGCGTGAAAGCCCAGGATATCCGGATCAGCACCCAATTGATTCCCTTGCTCAGCCGGCCGGCGCGTGTCGCCATGCTGGGGCTCAGCTACGCCAACGATCATCGCGACGAACCCACCGACGCAACGCGAGGCTCCTATTCACTCGCCGACGCGGGAATTTCCTGGAAGAAATTCGGGTCGGAGTCCGACTTCTTCCGAATCGCCGGGCAGAACGCCACTTACTATCAGCTCAATCCCCACTTGATCTTTGCGCGCAACACGCGCTTTGCCGTCGAGTCGACGCTGGGGCCGGTCACGCCCACCACCGATATTCCCCTTCCGGAACGCTTTTTCATGGGCGGCAGCGAATCGCACCGCGGCTTCTCGATCAACCAGGCTGGCCCCAGGGATGCGGAGAGCGGCTTTCCTCTGGGGGGGAAGGCGCTTTTCCTGAATACGCTCGAGTTGCGCGCCAGGTTTGCGGACAATCGGATCGGCTTGGTGCTTTTTCACGATGCCGGAAACGTCTTTTCAAAAATCCAGCGGATGCGTCTCTTGAAATTCACGCAGAGTTCGCCGACGGATTTTGACTACACTTCGCACGCCGCGGGCCTGGGCATTCGCTATCGCACTCCCGTAGGGCCGGTCCGCTTCGACGTGGGTTACAACTTCAATCCCGCGAGATACCAAATCCTTGACCGCTCCGTGGATCCGGCGGGAGTTGTGGAGGTTCGACGATTACCGCATTTCCAGTTTTTTCTGAGTATCGGACAGAGTTTCTAGCCCGTTTGGCAGCCGGGCTCCTATTGATCGTCACCGGCCTCGCGGAACCGCGCTGGGCAAAGGCGGAGGTCGTCGACCGCGTGATCGCCTCGATCGGCAACGATGCCATCACCCAAAGCGAGGCCGTGGATGAGTACCGCTTGGAGCGCTTCCTCGCAGGCGAGTCGCCCCAGGCACTCCCCGATCCGGCGCAACTTGAGGCGGCGCGCGACAGGCTCATCGATCAAAGGTTGCTCTTGCTCGAAGCGGAGACCGAAGGCGGCAAGTTGCCGGACCTGCCGGAAGAGGCCGGCAAGTTATTGGCGCAGGCGCGCGAGAAATTCCCGGACGAATCCGCTTACCAGCAGGCGGTCCGGACGCTCGGCATGGACGAGCAGACGCTTCTCCGCCGCCTCGCTCTCCAAGTCGTAACGCTCCGCGCGATTGACCAGCGCCTCCGCCCCGCGGCCTGGGTCGAGCAGAAGGAAATCGAAACTTATTACCAAAACACTTTCGTCCCGCAGCAGGCGCGTCGCGCCGCGGGGCCTCCACCGCCCCTGGAGGATGTGGAAGCGCAGATCCGGGAAATTCTGGTGCAAAAGAGGATCGATGAACTCCTGACGGCGTGGCTGACCGAACTCCGATCCAGCCATCAAGTCAAGATTCACACGTTCTAGTTTTGCGCCCGCAGAGAGGCTGGAAGACACGAACGATGTCAAAACGCTTGCGCAGAACCGGTCTGGCTCTCGGCGCGCTGGCCGCACTCCTGGCTCTGGCCTTTGCTGCCATGAGCACGCCGTGGTTCCAGAGAATGCTGGAGCGCCGGGTCGTCCAAAACCTCGAGGCTTTGACCGGCGGACGGGTTGAGGTTCAGCGTTTCCGTTTCCGGCCCCTGGTGCTTCAGGTCATCCTGCGCGGCCTGGTTCTCCATGGCCGTCAGCTCCCCGGCGAATCGCCGCTCTTCACGGCCGGGGCCGTTGTAGTTCGAATCAAGCCGCTTTCTCTTATCCGGCGGAAGCTGCTCCTCCAAAGCCTCGACTGGGACACGGTGGAGATCCATCTGTACATGCGGCCTGACGGGTCGACCAACCTCGGGGAGGCGCCCGCTCCCTGGGAAGGCGGCGACCCAGTTCGCGAACTGATGAATCTGGAGATCGAGCAGCTCTCCCTTGTCCGAACGCTGGTCATTTGGAACGAAGCGAGACTGCCCCTGGATTTGGACGCTCAGAACGCCGCGATCCTCCTTCGCCACGACCCCGCGCGGGGCTACCTGGGCAGCCTCTCCACATCGGGAGTGCAGATCAAGTTCCGACGACGTTCGCTCCCGCCTGTGAGCCTATCAGCGCAGTTCCACTTCTCGGGGCAGGGCCTGGAAGTCAGTCCGATGACCTGGCAGTGCGCCGGCGTGCGCGGGCAGGGCACTTTTACCCTCTCCAACTGGTACACTCCCCAAACTCAATCTTCTTTCCACGCCGAGGGAGGGGCCGCGGGACTGGCCAAAGCTTTGGGGCTTCGTACAATCCAAGGCGGCACCCTCAAAGTGGACGGCTCGGTCGCCACTCACAAGGGGGAATTCACGGCGCAGGGGCGCCTCCAGGCGCGTCAAGTATCCCTTGAGACGCCGGCGGTACGGATGGCTGGCCTCGATTTCTCGACCGAGTACTCGGCAGACTCACACCGCGTGGAGTTGCCGAACTTCAGCCTGTCTGCGCTGGGTGGAAGCCTCCAGGGCCGCGCGGAAATCTCCCTTCAGGATCCCTCGCGCCATTTTAGTTTGCGTGCGAATGTCCAGAACCTTCCCCTGGAGGCAGCTCTGCGCTCGCTCACTACGGTGCCCACGGCACCGGTACAGCTTCGCCCGACTTCCCAACTGAGTGGCACTGTAGAGGCCAGTGGGAATGACCAGTTGAAGGATTTTCGCTCCCGCTTCGATATCGAACTGGACCCCGGCCGTGACGTGCGCGCAGGAACGCTCCCGCTCGGAGGTTTCGTGCGGGGGACCGTCACGCTGGCACCTGCCTTCTCCCTCCAGCTCCGGGAAGCCAATGTGACGACGCCGCATTCCACGCTGACAGCGCAGGGAATCCTGAGCGCCCAGGAGACAGGCTTGACGCTCCAAGCCTCCACATCGGATTTCGAGGAATGGCGACCGGCAGTCGGGTCCCTTGGCGGAGCTACTGAGCCGTTGCCTTTCAAGCTCCGTTCCGAGGCGACTTTCAGTGGCCAACTTTCAGGGACGTTCGCACGCCCCGAAATCGCCGGCCGATTCGAAGTGGGCCGGTTTGAGTACCGAGGGTGGGCATGGGATGGTCTGAGGGCGGAACTCCACGCCTCGCCCGACCGGCTGGAAATCCCCAAAGCCATTATCCGGCGAGCACAGAGCTCCGTGAGTCTGGCCGGGACCCTTCCGCTTGCAGATTGGAAGCCTGCTCGGCAAGGGCCGCTCCAACTTACGGCCCGCGTCGATCACACCGCGCTGGAGGGCCTGACGGCTGCCCTCGACGTGCCGTACCCGCTCAGCGGCTTCGCATCCGGCTACCTGAATGTCGAAGGCACCCTGTCCGAACTTTCTGGAAAGGGCACCGTGCGGATCGAGAGACTCGTGTTGGCGGAGGAGCCCTTCGACTCATTCTCCGCCGACCTGGGCATGGCCGGACCCCATTGGGATATCGAGGAAATTCAACTGGCGAAGGGACCCGGGAGGATGACCGGCCACGTTCGCGTGGACCCCTCAACACGCCATATCCAGGGCGAACTTCACGGCAAGCAGTTTGCGCTGGCAGACTTCAAGTACCTAACGGAAATCCAAAAAGGAAACCGCCCGCGTGTCTGGGGAGGCTCTGCCGCCTTCGATCTGACCGGTGAGGGGCTCCCCGAGAACGTGACGCTCGCCGGGACCTGGGATCTTCAAAAGGTCAGCCTGAATGGCGCGACGGTCGGCGACCTCCACGGACGAATTGAGGGAGAAGGCAAGGAGTTCCGCCTGCAGGGCCGCATGGAAGGGCCCGGCGGTGAACTGCACTTCGCGGGCAACACCCGCCGGGAAGGCGATTGGCCGCTCGAACTCTCTGGCGAGTTTCTCGACTTCCACGCCGAGCCGTGGCTCCGTTCATTCATTAAGAATGGATTCGATGCTCATGTGACGGCCAGTGGTTCCCTGACCGTCCGGGGGCCGATCAAGGATCCCGCCCGATTTGACGTCGCGACGCAAGTTCGGGATCTGGAAATCAAATTCCCCAGTTTGAGCTGGAAGAACGACGGGCCCGTAGAAATCCGGTACGCGAACCGACGCATTACCGCTGGCCAATTCCGACTCCGAGGCCCCGCGACGGACCTCGTCGTCGAGGGCTCGGTGAACCTGGCGAAGACCGCGGAATTGTCATTGAGCGCCCAGGGCATGGCAGACGCCACTCTGCTCAACCTCTTCGATCCGCAGCTCCAGGCAAGCGGCAAATCCGAATTGAGGCTTCGGGCCACGGGCGACCTCCGACACCCGTTCCTCAATGGCAAACTCAGTGTTCAAGACGTGAGTCTCGGCTACGCCGATCTCCCTTTCCGGTTGACGGGCTTGCAGGGTGAAATCGCCCTGGAGGGTGACCGGGCAACGGTGAAATCTCTGCATGCCACCAGCGGTGGGGGATCGGTGACGATGACGGGGTTCGCGACGTTGGGGGATACGCTGCGTTTCAACGTCCTGGCGAATCTCAGCCAGGTTCGGATGAGATATCCGCAGGATTTCACCTCCGTGCTCGACGGCGACCTTCGCTTGGTGGGCTCTCCCGCTCACGCCCAATTGGGCGGAGAACTTACCGTACGACAAATGTTCGTGAGCGAAAACTTCAACTGGCTGGCGTGGATCGTGGAAGCGGGAGGGGCTGGCGCGGCCAAGCCTCCGGGGATCGCCTCGCCTTACGCCGCCAAGATCCGGCTGAACGTCCAAGTTGGCGCCGCGCCGGCCGTTCGCGTGGAGGCGCGCGACCTTCGCCTGGTGGGAGATATCGACCTGCGTCTCCAGGGGACGCTCGCCAATCCGGTCCAAGTCGGGACGATTCAGATTCTCAGCGGCGAGGCAGTCTTCCGCGGTAACCGCTACAAGATTAATCGCGGCGACATCAGCATGACCAATCCATTTCGCACTCAGCCAGTCATCGATGTGGAGGCCCAGACCCGCATCCAGCGGTACGACTTGACGGTCACCGTCACCGGTCCCGTCGACCGGCTGAGACTCTCCTATCGATCCGATCCCCCCCTCCCGACGGTCGATATTGTTTCCCTGCTGGCCTTCGGCTACGCACGCCAACAAGAAGAAATGTCAACCAGCGCAAGCCATCCTGTCTCCACGGTGGGCGCCAGCGCATTGCTATCGGAAGCCCTTTCGACCCAGGTTTCCGGCCGCATTCAGCGCCTGTTCGGTGTGAGCAGAATTAAGATTGACCCCAACGTCGGCGCCTTGGCTGGCGCCACCGGCGGTGCGCGCATTACCGTCGAACAGCAGGTGACGCGCGACCTCACCCTGACCTACGTGACGACGACCTCCTCGTCGCAGCAACGCATCATCCAGTTCGAGTGGGCCCTCAGTGACCGAGTCTCTCTGCTGGGCGCCCGCGACCAGAACGGCGTCTTCGGGGTGGAGCTGAAATTCCGCCAACGCTTCAAGTGATGAGCCTGGTGATTAGCCCGCCGGCCCATCGGGATCTCACCAGCGCCGTGCGGCTCCGCGCATGGCCGAGAGGTGCGGTCGGATGCTATACTGCTGAACGCCGCAGATGTTGCAACTCTCTTCAGTGGCAGCCCCGGAAATGCTGCGGCCAAGTTGGCCCGGAGAGGTGTCCGAGTGGCTGAAGGAGCACGCTTGGAAAGCGTGTTCACGAGAAATCGTGACGTGGGTTCGAATCCCACCCTCTCCGCCAGACCCTTCGCAGTCGTTTCGGCTCGCTAACGTGCCCACCTCTCTCGTGGACCTCTGGCGTACCCTTCGTCTGGGGATTCCGATGGTTTCAGACAAAGTGGACCTGGCACTTTGGGATATCACCGGGAAAGCGCTCGGAAGGCCTGTACACGAGTTGATGGGCGGCCCGCGGCGCGAGCACGTGGTGCCTTATGCCAGCGCACGTCCTCCGCTCGGAACGCTCGCCGAGACGGAGCGCCGGACGCGTCAGCTCATGGACAGCGCGGCCCAAACGGGGAGTCTATGGCGCCTGAGCTGTGGCTTTCGGCGATTCGCAGCGAACTGGTCCGGCCTGAGTTCACGACGAAGAACGGCATCATCGAATTGCCCCGGACGCCCGGCCTGGGCGTCGAACTCAACGACGACGTGGTCCGCAGACTGTCGCCCGCCACAGCGGCGCGGGCATGATTCGTCAAAATTCCTTCCGCAGGTGAACCATGCGCCCCTTACTGAAAGTCCTTCTTCTGACCGTCGGCTGGCTTCTCCTCATGCCTTCCCTTTATGCCAAGGACCTGCAGGTTGACGTCGCACCGTTCGGACGCTCCCTGGACGACAAGGACTCCGTCGGGGTGGAGTGGCCGGAGATGCGGCGCATCTCGGTCGTCGAAATCACCTTCGCAGATGATGGCTCTCCATTGCCGCCGGCGGACTCGATGAAATTCCAGTACTGGCACCGCGTGTGGAACGGAGCGGCCATTCGCCGCTACGGCGAGCAGAACGCCGGAACCACGGGCTGGGCAGCCGACGACGACTGGTTCAATGGAGATTTGAAAACGGCCGACAGCCGTTCACGAGTCGAAGGCCGAAGAGCCATCTTCACATTTGTCCCTTCGAACGAAAAGGAATTTCCGGAGCTGAAAACTCCCGGCGTGACCTACAGACCAACCCTGAAGATTCGCCTGTCCTTCTCCGGCGTGCATCCTCGCGTGCAATCTCTGAAAACAAGAACAGACTCCATCCTGCAAGCCGCCGAGCCTTTTCGCATCCAGTTTGAGAATCGCAGCACGTGCGACGATCCCCTCGAAGTTTATAACGGCTGGCTGGGGACGGCGTCCAAGCAAACCAAGGCTGAGAACGGCAACTGCGTACTCTCTGCGGCTGTTGCCTACGCGCGGAACTCTGAAGACCCGGAGGCCGACCGGACGATTGTCACCGTCCGCTCCCCCTCGAACCCTTTCTCATTCGCTATGGATGAAATCGTTCGGGGCGACCGGATCTTCGTCAAAGACTTCGGCGTCCTTGTCACCCGCGCCGCGGATCCCGTCACAATCACCGAGCACCGCCGCGCCCTTCAGGAGATCGGGGAGAAATCCGTTTACGACCGCGTGCAAGACCATCCGGAGCAAACCCTGTCCGGCGCTTGGAACGACATGCCCATCAAGCGACCTTACTATCTCATCCTGGGTCTCGAGGGCGGAAGGCAACGGTTTGAGCTCGACGCCACGGGGGATCTCTGGGTGAATCACCCCAACTTCTCCACAAAGCGGCCCGGCAAGGACAATGGCCATTTTCTCTGGCCCGACGGCATGAGCTACCACTTTGGCCTGCCTGCCTCGCACTTTGCCGACCGCACGATTGCTGATGGTTACTTACCCATTGACATCACACGCTGGGTGGAGGGTGATGTGGTGTACGAGCAAGAAGGCTTCGCCGACTTGCTGACCGGGAACCTCAATTCCTCCCCGCCCATGCAGGCGGATGATCCGACCGTGGCGATTCTGAAGTTCCGGTTCGTCAACACTTCGCCTGACTCTTACCAGGCGCATCTGGCGCTTTCAACTTCCGCCCGCGAAGGCCACGACGGCGAGAACAAACCTTTCGAGACGCTCCGCGTGGACGGAGACCGGGTCTCGGGGAATTACCAAGGCAGCAGCGTCCTGCGGTTTCTGATTGACACTCGAGGTGCGGGTCGGCTGGAGAATTTAAGCGGCGGAGTGACCTACGAGGTCGAACTCCCGGGCCACGCCGAGCACACGCTGTTCGTCAAGGTCCCGTTCATCACACTGACGGAGGCTGGCGACATCGACCGGCTGCGCGCACTCAATCCCGAGCGCGAACGCGAAGAAGTGGGCCGGTTCTGGCGAGGACGGGTGGCGACAGGATCGCAGATTCGCACGCCCGAGCCCTGGCTCAACGACTTCTACAAAGCGCACTTGATTCACCTCCTCATCAATGACGAACGCGAAGTTGGCGCGGACCGGTACATGGCGCGCGTCGGCTCGTTCTTTTACGGGGCGTTCGGCAATGAGTCCATCATGATGATCTCCGACCTCGATCGTCGCGGTTACTGGAAGGAGGCTGAACGCTCGTTGGACCTTTTCCTCCACTACCAAGGCACTGTGCGCCTGCCAGGCAATTTCACAACCCAGAAGGGAATTCTCTATGGGGCCGGCGGTTACGAGATGGGCGACTACAACCAGCATCACGGCTGGATTCTGTGGGGTCTGGCCGAGCACTACTGGCACACGCGCAACCGCGCCTGGATGGAACGCGCCGCGTCGCACATGGTCGACGCCTGCCGGTGGATCACCGACGAGCGCAAAGGAACGATGAAGCTGGACCCGCAGGGCAGGCGCGTTCCCGAATACGGACTTCTTCCTGCCGGCTCGCTTGAAGACGTGACCGACTTCTGGTACTGGCTCTCCACCAACGCGTTTACCTGGTGGGGCCTCTCGAATGCCGCCGCGGCGCTCGAGGACTACGGTCACCCGGAAGGCTCTGCGCTGGTCAAAGAGGCGGAGAGTTACCGTCAGGACATCCTGCGCGCCTATCGGGAGGCGGCCGTCCGTGCGCCCGTGGTGCGCCTGCGCGACGGGACCTACGTGCCGGACTTCCCTTCCAATCCGTATACCCGCGGGCGTGCGCATGGCTGGCTGCGGGAGACGCTGGAAGGCGCCATCATGTTGCCCATCGCCCGCCTTATGGACCCTACGAGCCGCGAGGCGGAATGGATCCTGAAGGACTACGAGGACAATCGCTACATCTCCGACAAGTTCGGCTACTCGATCCCGGTCTTCGACCGTTTCTGGTTTTCGCGCGGCGGCTTCTCGATGCAGCCGAATCTCCTGCACGGCCCCCTGGCCTATTTCTATCGCGACCAGATCGAACATTTCCTGCGTGCCTACTTCGACCCGTTCGCCTCGGCCTATGACCCCACTCTCCGCATGCTCTGCGAGCACCCCTTGCCTGAACTCGGCTACTTCGTTGGAGACCACTACAAGACCTCGGACGAAGCCCAGTCAGCGTACTGGCTGCGTCTGATGTTCGTGGCGGAACTCGATGGTGCGCTCCACCTCGGCCGGGGCCTGCCTCGCTACTGGCTGCGCGACGGAGAGACGATCGGCATCAAGGATGCCTCGACCTACTTTGGCAAGACCACCTATGAGATCCGATCAAAGGGCAAGGAGGGAAAGATCGAGATGTCGCTGGATCCTCCCAGCCGCAACGCACCACGCGAGATCGTGGTCAGGTTCCGGCACCCCGAATCCAAACCCATCCGGCGAGTCACGGTAAATGGCAAGGGCTGGCAGGATTTCGATGCCATCAAGGGGGATATCCGCCTGCGTGGGACCACGACCGGCCACACGGAAATCGTGGCCGAATACTGACGGTCTCATGGCAGCGTCTTTTCGGGAGGCGGAGCTTCCCGGGAGAGAAGAATCGCCGCGACGATGACGAGTGTTTCAACTCCGTCAGCATATTCTTCACCGTCCAGTCTTCAGGCCGCAGGCCGTC
>JAIQGB010000434.1 GCA_020072905.1 Terriglobia bacterium
GTCGGTTATTCAGCTCGGGCGCATAGAAAGAACCGGCCCGGAGGCCGGCGCTCCGGCAAAGGAACCCAGCAATGGCGAAATGCGAGGCTATTTGAAATGAGCGCGGGTGATCGAGAATCTTGTGCGCGGCGCGTTGGCCGTCTGAATCAGGTCCGTCACCAGGTAATCCATCAGGCGCTTGAGGGCTTCGTTGAATTTCAGTTTCTCCAGGGCGTCGGGGTGGGCGCGCTCGAAGGGGCGAAAGAGGCGATCGAAGACCCGGACCCCGGCGCGAATCTGGGCGACGGTGAGGAGCTTGGCCTCGTAGCCGTCGTCGAGGTCGGCGCAGTTGTAAGCGATCTCGTCCGCCACGTCGATCAGTTGCGCCTCGAGGGGCGGCTGCTCGGCGAGCCGGTATTCGCGCAACTCGGGGTAGAGGTCAGGATCATAGTCACGGGAATGCTTGATGATGCCCTCGCGGACCTCGAAGGTGAGATTCAGCCCGGAGAACTCCACGTACTTCTGCTCGAAACTCTCCACGATCCGCAAGGCGTGCAGGTTGTGGTCGAAACGACTGCCGCCGTCATGCATCAGCAGGTCAAGCACCTCTTCGCCGGTGTGCCCGAAGGGCGGATGGCCCACGTCGTGGACCAGGGCGAGGGCTTCGACCAGATCGGAATTAAGCCCGAGAGCCTTCGCAACCGTGCGGCTGATTTGAGCTACTTCCAACGTGTGGGTGAGCCGGTTGCGAAAATGGTCGGAAAAGCGGCGGCTGAAAACTTGCGTCTTGTCTTCCAATCGGCGGAAAGCGCGCGAGTGGATGATCCGATCGCGGTCACGCTCGTAATCGTTCCGGTAGGGGTGCGAGGGCTCAGAATAGCGGCGGCCGAGCGACCGCTCCACCCGCATGGCGTAGCTGGCCAGATTGTATGGTCGCTTCATGACCTTGAGTCGCCCCCGACAACCGCAACGAGACAATGGGCGACTATAGCATAGCGCTCTCCTCGACCGCGTTCGAGAGGACCCCGCCATAGGGCGGATAATCCCCTCTTCTCGAGGAAATTCGAGCCGGGCCAGCCTGGGGGGTTCGCAGAGAGGGGAACCGTCAGCTTGACGAAGGTCAAGAAGTTAGAGTCCTTGGTTGAGCGTGGTCCGGACATGGCGGGAAGCGCGGCCAATATGCTGGTTTTGGGCTGGGCTTTGGGCAGAACCTTCGTCCCCAGGCCGGGCTGAAACGCTGCGGACGCCAATTTGTCGCCTTCCCGGCTGATTTTCGGACATTTCGTAAGTTTTAGGCTGTTCGGAAGCCAAGTTGCCACTATCGACGCCGTAGGAGGGGGGCGGGGTCTTTTCACCCAAAACGTCGCCCTTCTTTCCCGGTTGAATTCGGCCCAGAGCGGAGCTAGATTCGGCTCATCAGGAGCCCCGGGATCCCTGCTTCCCCATCGAGGGGGGCCATGAGCATTAACATCGGACTCGACATCGGTGCAGTGAGCCTAAAGCTCGCGGCCATAGGGGCGCCGGGGGATGCAGGCTTGCTCGAAGCCCTCACGCGCAGGGCGGAGTCCTTCTTCGCCGGCGAGTTCCCTTCGTCCAGCACCTTTGCTGGTCGCCCGCTGGCTCTCTCCCGCTACCGGCGGATTCAGGGCAGTCCGATTCAGTCCACCTTCGATCTGCTCAAAGAGTTCTATGATCTCGTCCCGGAGGAGAACATCGAGGGCATCCGGGTCACAGGCTCCGGCAGCCAGCTCATCGCCAAGATTCTGGGCATCTATTTTGAGAACGAATTCCGCGCCATCGCCAAGGGCACACGCCTCTTCTATCCGGAAGTGCGCTCGGTCTTCGAGATGGGCGGCGAGTCGTCCAAGTACCTGCGCCTGGAGCCGACAGCGAAGTCGAAATACCTGGGCATTGTGGATTACGAAACCAGCGGTGATTGCGCGGCGGGGACCGGCTCGTTCATCGACCAGCAGGCCTCGCGGCTGCTCTACGGCGTCGAGCAGGTAGGGGCCGCGGCCTGCGGCGCGAGCTGTGCGGCGCGGATTGCCGGGCGGTGCTCGGTCTTCGCCAAGACGGACATGATCCACGCCCAGCAGAAAGGCTATTCGACCGACCAGATTCTGCGCGGGCTGTGCGAGGCGGTGGCGCGCAATTTCAAGTCGGCGGTCGTGAAGGGCCGCGAAGTGCGGGCCCCCGTGGCCTTCATCGGCGCCGTGGCGCTCAACCAGGGCGTCCGCGATGCGCTGCGGCAGGCGTTCAAGCTGGAGGAAGGGGACTTCATCGTCCCCGAGCTCTATTCCTGGCTGGGAGCCGTGGGCGCGGCGATCTTCGAGGCCGAAGAGTTCCGCAAGCGCTCCTTCAAGACGATCCATAAGCTCCAGCAGCACAACGCGACGAAGCAAGCGTTCGCCTGCACGGACGTGCTCTCCATGGAGAACGTCCTGTTATTGCGCGAGCAAGTGAAGCCGCCCGAACTGCCCAGCCTCGCCCCGGGAGAGAGGATCGAGGCCTATCTCGGCATCGACGTCGGCTCGGTGAGCACGAACCTCGTGGTCATTGACGCCGGCGGGAACCTCCTCAAGGAAATCTATCTGTACACCGAAGGGCGCCCGATCGACGTCGTAGACCGGGGCCTGCGCGAAATCGCCGCCGAGTTGGGTGACAAGCTCGACATCCGCGGCGTGGGCACCACCGGCTCCGGGCGCGAGCTGATCGGCGAGCTGGTCGGCGCCGACACGGTCAACGACGAGATCACCGCGCACAAGACCGGCGCCACGCACGTCTGCCAGAAGCTTGACGTGGAAATGGTGGACACCATCTTCGAGATCGGCGGGCAGGACTCGAAGTTCATCTCCATCGACAAGGGCGTGGTGGTGGACTTCACCATGAACGAAGCGTGCGCCGCGGGCACCGGCTCCTTCCTCCAGGAGCAGGCGGAAAAGCTGGGCATTTCCATCAAGGAGGAATTCGCCAAGCTGGCGCTCGCCTCCACGAGTCCGGCGCGGTTGGGCGAGCGTTGCACGGTCTTCATGGAGCGCGACGTCACGTCGCTGCTGCTCAAGGGCGCGGAGGTCGGTGACCTCTCGGCGGGCCTCGCCTATTCCGTGGCGCTCAATTATCTGAACCGTGTGGTGCGCGGGCGCAAGATCGGCAACGTCATCTTCTTCCAGGGCGGCACGGCGTAAAACGACGCGGTGGCGGCAGCGTTCTCGCAAATCCTTGGCAAGCGCATCATTGTCCCGCCGCACAACGGCGTCATCGGGGCGATTGGCATGGCGCTCATCGCCCGCGATCGGATGAAAGGCGCCGACCGCCCCAGCCGCTTCCGGGGCTACTCCCTCAATC
>JAIQGB010000033.1 GCA_020072905.1 Terriglobia bacterium
CGACATCGGGAATGGCGTTTTGGCTGGTGTATTTGCCCGCCATCCGCATGGTGTTCATGGCGTCCCAGTTGCGACGAAACACTTCGAGGCCCACCGCAAGATCGGAAATCTCAGCGTCCGCCCTTACCCCAATTGCCCGGGTTTTTGCCAAGGTGGCCATGCCGTAAGGCCGCGCCGCGCCGACTGAGCTCGTTCTGAACTCATCCGTCATCCAGTGGTGAACCTGGGTGTAATAGCTTTGGAAACGGAGGTGTTTGAAGGCGCTCGTCAGGTTGCTGATGTCGTAAGACGCTTTCAGCCGGTCGGCGTTGTCGTAGAGAGCGTCCATCAGTAAATAAGGGTAGAGGACGCGGCCGCCGTCTTGTCGCGTGTACCCAAATTCGAGGCGGTGGGTGTCCCACGGCGAGAATGCGAACTTGCCCCAGGCAGTCTGGATGTCGAACGCACTCAGGTCGCGCGCAGTGTCCCGATAGTTCGCGTATGACGTGAAACGCTTGCCGGCGCCGTCCGTATAAGGTTGAGAACTGCGAAAGGAATAGCCCAGCAAAGCATAGGATCTTCCCTTCGACAGGGAACCGGTCAAGGAAGGATTGATGAATCCGAACGATCCGGTTGAAACACTAGGAAGCACGTGGAAGCCGCCCACCGGTTGTTTGTTGATGATTTGAACCGTACCCCCCAAACTCCCCTGATTTTTGATATCAAATGGCCCCTTGGTGACGGCGACTTCTTGGACTTCGGAAAAATCCACGTGAAAAGCGGGCGGGTCCATGTGGTTGGGGCAGGCGCCGAAGATTCGCGCCCCGTCCACGAGCACATTGATGTTGCCCGATTGGAATCCGCGCAGGACAATGTCATTGGCGATTCCGCCCTTTCTGATCTTCCACAGGCCTTCGACGTTCGTCAGCGCCTCGCCAACATCGCGTGCCGCACTCTCTCTCACTTCGCGAACCTCGAGGGCCTCCTCGAAGTTCGGAGCCTTCTCCGTGACGGTAACTTGCTCTGCCATGGCGGGGATTTTCAGGGTGATGTCGACGGTGAAGCTCCCACCGTCGCGGAGCTCGAGCCTTTCACGCACATACTTCTCGAATCCGGGCGCCTCTGCCGACAGGCTGTAGTTTCCTGACGGCAGCACGGGAAAGGTGTAACTCCCGATGTGGTCGCTTCTTGTAGTGATCGTTTCCTTGGTGTCGATGTTGGTGAGGGAGAGCGTGACGCCTGGAACCACGGCGTTAGACGGATCAACCACTCGGCCGGTCAATGTCCCAGCCGTGAGTTCATGCGCCCACACGACCACGAAGAGAGCGCAAAATGCGATTAGCCTTCTCATGGCTTTCATCCTCCCTCTGCAGGAATGGCCGGGCTCAGAAAGCGCAGGGCGGGCAGGTACTCAACCTGCCTTCTACGCTGCTGAAACGAATTTGTCGCGGGTTACACAGCAGGAGGAGGGCGCTGGAAGAGATAGGCAAGGTAGCCTGGATGGTTCCAATACCGCGCAGGCAGCGCGGGGAAAGAAGTTAGTGTGACCGGTCGTTGACCCCACCGCGTAGGATGGGAAGCAAGGAGAATGCCGAAGTGCGACGTCCTCCTGGCGGCTGTACATCGGCAGCCGTTCTTGCAGTCCTTGGCGGCAAGCCAGGAAGAGCCGCCGGAGTGGCCTTTCGTTGCGGACCGCCGGCAGCAGCATCCCTGGCTGGAGGGAGGACAGTGGCATTTGCAGGTTCGAGTGATGGGCGGCAGAGACCTGAGGGGTGCGGCGTTGATTCCCAGGAGCAGCGTTACCAGGCCGGCAGAAATCAGGCGGCGAAGCATCCGAATTCTGCCGACTCGTGGGATTGGTCGTCCGGGAATCACTTTCGTCCCTCAATGCCTCCGAGCAAATTCGTACGCCTCAAAGCGCGCCCTGCAACTTCGGAATCTGCCTTTTGACTTCGAAGTTCCATTTCCAGATCTGGTAGACCGCCGGATAAACCATCAGTTCGAGCAAGAACGAGGTGAAAATGCCGCCGATCATGGGGGCGGCGATCCGCTTCATGACGTCGGACCCCGTGCCAACAGCCCACATGATCGGAACAAGTCCGAGGAAAGTTGTGGCGACGGTCATGAACTTCGGACGGATTCGCTTCACGGCACCGTTCAGAATCGCCTGCTGCAACTCGGATAAACTACGGAGTCGCCCCTGTTTCTTCGCCTCTTCGTACGATAAGTCGAGGTAAAGGAGCATGAAGACACCGGTTTCGGCGTCGACGCCCAGCAGGGCAATCAAACCCACCCAGACTCCAATACTCATGTTGTAACCGAGCAGATAAAGGAACCACACGGCTCCGATGGCGGAAAAGGGCACGGCCATCGTGATAATCAGAGTCTTGGTGACGGAGCGCGTGTTCAAAAAAAGAAGTACGAAGATCAGAAAGAGCGTCAGGGGCACCACGACGATCAGCCTCTTCGCGGCCCGCTGGCTCGCCTCGTACTGGCCGCTCCAGGATATCGAGTATCCGGGAGGAAGTTTGACCTTCTCGCGAAGCAGTTGGGCGGCCTCCTGGACATAGCCGTTCGCGTCACGTCCGATGATGTCCACATAAACGTAACCCGTGAGTAAGCCATTCTCATTGCGGATCATCGAGGGCCCACTGGCCGCGGTGATCGTAGCAAGTTGGGCGAGCGGAATCTGTCTCTGCCCTCCGGAAGCGGGCACCAAGACGCGACTGAGGGCGCCGACATCGGCGCGAAAATCGCGCATATAGCGCACATTGACCGGATACCTCTCCCGGCCCTGGATCGTCGTGGTGACGTTCTCCCCGCCGATGGCGCTTTGGACCACCTCCTGAGCCTCCTCGATGCTCAAGCCATAGCGAGCCAATTCATCGCGATTCCATTTGAAGTCGAGGAAATATCCGCCCCCGGTGCGTTCGGCGAAGACGCTACGGGTTCCTTTCACGGAAGGTAGCAGAGACTCAATCTGCGTACCAATCTCTTCCAGGGTGTTGAGGTCGGCCCCGGCAAGCTTCAGCCCGACCGGAGTCCGCATACCCGTCGTCAGCATGTCAATCCGCCCTTTGACGGGCATTGTCCAGGCATTGGCTAATCCGGGGAGCCTCAGGGCTTCATTCATCTGGTTGATCAGTTCTTCTTGCGAGATGTGATCGGGCGTAACGTGGCGGAAGACCGCTTTCGTCCACTCGGGAGCCCACGAAGAATACCAGGTGGGAACTTTCCGCCATTGGGAGTGAGGCTTCAAAATGATCACGGTCTCCAGCATGGATAGAGGTGCAGGGTCGGTTGATGTCTCCGCGCGCCCGGCTTTGCCCAGCACCCGATCGACTTCCGGGAACTGCTTGATGATCCGGTCCGTCACCTGAAGCAACTTCTGGGCCTCCGTGATCGAGATCCCGGGCATGGTGGAGGGCATGTAGAGGATGGAGCCCTCATCGAGCGGTGGCATGAATTCTGAGCCCAGTCTCATATAAACAGGAATCGTGACGAACACCATCGCAAAGGCGGTGGCGATGACCGCCCACTTCCATCGTAGCGTCCACGCGGCAACGGGTTCGTAAAGTCGAATCAACACGCGGCTAATAGGGTGTTTACTCTCGGAGTGAATGGTGCCCACAAGGACAGCATTAGTGGCCCGGCAAAGCCACGAGGGCTTGAAGCTGAAATTCTGCATGTGCGTAAAAAACAACCGTAATGCCGGGTCGAGCGTAATTGCGAGCAAGGCGGCGAGGATCATGGCAAGGTTCTTCGTGTAGGCCAAAGGCTTGAACAGGCGGCCTTCCTGAGCTTCCAAGGTCAGCACGGGGAGAAAGGAGACGGCAATCACTAACAGGGCAAAGAAGCTCGGCCCGGCGACCTCTTTTACAGCATTGATGACAATTTCTTGGTAATTCTCCTTTCGTCCCTCCCGCTCCCACACTTCCAGCTTCTTATGGGTTTGCTCCACCACCACGATGGCGGCATCGACCAGCGCGCCGACCGCAATCGCGATACCCCCCAGCGACATGATATTGGCGGAGATCCCCATCAACCGGAACGGAATGAAGGACAGGAGCACCGCCACCGGGATGGTGATGACCGGGATCATGGCGCTGGGGACGTGCCACAAGAACAGCAGAATAACCAGCGCAACGGTTAGCAACACTTCCACCAGCGTGGACTTCAAATTGTCGATGGAGCGCAGGATCAGGTCGGAGCGGTCGTAGATCGGGACCACTTTCACGCCGCTGGGAAGGCCGGGTTCGACTTCCTTGATTTTGGCTTTCACACGCTGGATCACATCCAGAGCGTTTTGCCCCTGGCGCATGACGACGATTCCGGAGACCACCTCACCGGTTCCATCGAGGTCGGAAACACCTCTGCGGATATCCGGGCCCAAGACGACTTGGCCCACATCCTTGATGCGGATGGGTGTGCCATCCTCGCTGGCGGTCAGAACGATGTCCCCAAAGTCCTGAACGGATTTGGCATACCCGCGACCGCGGATCATGTATTCCGTCCCACCGAATTCAATCAACCGCCCCCCCACCTCGTCATTTCCGCCACGCACCGCCTCCACGACTCGGCTGATGGGAATCCCGAAGGCCTGGAGCCGGTTGGGATCCAGGTTCACCTGATACTGCTGCCCAAAACCTCCGAGGGGAGCAACCTCGGCAACACCCGGAACGGATTTTAGGTAATAGCGAAGATACCAGTCTTGATAGGAACGCAGTTCTGCCAAGCTGTGCTTGCCGGAGGTGTCCACCAGGACGTATTGGAAGATCCAACCCAACCCTGTGGCGTCGGGCCCTAGTTCCGTCTTGACACCCTCCGGCAGGCGGGGCAGAACCCCCGAAAGGTATTCCAGGGTGCGGGAGCGCGCCCAGTAAATATCCGTCCCGTCCTCGAAGATGACGTAAACGTAGGAATAACCGAAGTCAGAAAAGCCGCGAACCGCTTTGACCTTTGGCGCACCCAGCATCGCCGTCACGATCGGGTAGGTGACTTGGTCCTCAACGATGTCGGGGCTTCGATCCCAGCGCGAGTAGACGATCACCTGCGTATCGCTCAAGTCCGGGATGGCGTCGAGCGGCACGTTCTTCATCGACCACCAGCCCGCCAGGCAGGCGGCTGCCGTCAAAAAAAAGACAATGAATTTGTTTTTGACCGAAAAGTCGACGATGCGGTTAATCATTGGGGCGGCGCCTCGCCCCCAGTCCTCTTCGCCAGGTAGCGTTCGGGGTCTTTGTCGAAATCCTGCTTGCAGTGCGCCGCGCAGAAATAGTAGGTCTTGCCGCGATACTCGCTCTTCAAGCCGGCGGCATTCGCCTCGCGTTCATCCACGTCCATACCGCACACGGGGTCCTTGTGGGCGACAGCGGCTTGTGTCTTTGGCTCTTTCTTCTGGCCGGCTGCCAAGGAAGGCGAAAGGCTGGCGATCTCCTGTTTCAAATATCGCGCCGGCTCATGCTGGAATTGGTCCTTACAGTGGTCGGAGCAAAAGAAATACGTCTTGCCGTGATACTGGCTCGTCTTGCCAGCCGCCCTCGCCTTGCTTTCAGCGACGTCCATGCCACAGACGGGGTCTTTGCTGAGTTCTCCGTACAAGCCGGCGGCCGCCAATTTCATCCGGCTCTCGGAGTCAATCAGGAAGTTGCCGGAAACGACGATTCGCTCACCGGGCGCCAACCCCTTGACGATCTCGACCTGGTCTCCATAGCGCCACCCCGTCTCCACCGTGCGCGGCTCGAAGTATCCCTTGCCGCGATCGATAAAAACGGTCTTCTTGAGCCCGGAGTCAAGGACGGCGTCGGCAGGAACGCTGAGGCCGGCCGGAAGCTTAACCGGGAGCTCGACGTCGACAAACATGTCGGGCCGCAACACGTAGCCGGGATTGTCCGCCTCCAGCCGGATTTTCAGCGTACGAGTCGCGGGATCGAATTGCGGCAGGACTTCGCTCACCGTGGCAACGAAAGCCCTCCCCTGGTTCGGCAATATGACCCGCGCCTGCACGCCGGGCTGGAAATACTGAGCTTCATTCTCAAAGGTGTCCGCGAGAATCCAGATGCGGTTGAGGTCCGCGATGCGGTAAAGCTCAATACCACGTTCGAATCTCTGCCCCGGGGAGACGTTGCGCACCAGCACGAAGCCCGTGACGGGTGACCTGAGCTCGATGTTCTGCGTGCTCTGGCGGGTGCGTACTAGTTCTTTAAGCTGGACCTCCCCCATGCCGAGATTCCGCAAGGTATCGCCCGCCTGCCGCGTGCTGATATCCGTCTGGCTGATTTGTTCAGGGGTCTCGTTGCCGCTGGCCCTAAATCGGTCCAAGGCGTTGAGGGCGTAAAAGTAGGCTTGCTCGGCTCCCAGAAACTCCGGCGCATAATAAGTCGCGAGCACTTCGTCTTTCTTGACCAGGCTGCCCGTCGAGTTTGCGGGCGTTTCCCGGATCCAACCGTCCGTCGCCGCGTTGAGGCGGTAAATCCGCGTCTCATCCACAGCGACCCGGCCCAGCAGCCGGACCGTACGCAGGCCCGAAGACCTCTCGACTTCGCCGACCTGCACCCCGATGATTTGTTGCTTCTCGGGACTGACTCGCACCGTGCCGGCAGGAAGCGACGGGGGACCATCTTTGTCTGTCGTTTCCCCTTCGGAATCGTCTTCGGCGTAAACCGGCTCCAGTTGCATCCCGCAATCCGGCGCAATGCCGGGCTTATCCGACTTGTAAGCCGGATGCATGGGGTCATGGTAGTAGAGGATCCGCCGGCCGGAGGCGGAGGTCTTGCTTTCCTCGCGCCGCGGGCTGATCCAATAGCCGATTAGGAACGACACGACTACAAGCAGAATCAGAGCAATAGCGTAGGATGGTTTTCTCATGGCAGATAAGAACTTCATTGGCATCGAGGCTCCCGGATTTGGCGCCAAGCTGATATCACTCCCTTGCATGGCGCGGACTACCGACAACAGCCTAGCACCAGCCTCTTGCCAAAAAAACCCCCCGCAACCTGCGGGGCGTGGCGAACCCCGGCGCTCCCTGCGAAGCGCCGGGGTGATTCGCGTTGTCGTCTTTCACCCATGAGCCCCGCGGCGGTCTGAGCATGCTTAGATGACCACCAACGGGCGCATCATGTCGTGCTCTTCGTGCTCGAGAATGTGGCAGTGCCACACGAATTCGTTGCCCCCTGTCCTCGGGCTGCTTGGGGGCTGGCCAACGTTTTGTATTGTGGGCAAGATGAACGGCATGATCACCGTCGTCACCTCGCCCGGGTTCATGCGCACGGTCTCCTTCCAGCCTGCCTCGAATAAGGCAGGCGGAACAGGACTGCCAGTGTACGATGGAATGCCCGTGTATCTTTTGGTGTTGAATGGTTGTCGCGAGATGATCTGGACGTTCACCAGGTGGAAGTGGATGGGGTGTGTGTCCCCTGTGAGGTTCGCGATTTGCCAGACTTCGGCGGTACCGTTTCCGACTATCTCCGTCGGCGGCGTTTCGATGTAGCCTTGCCCAAAGCCTCCGCCGGGCTGAGCCTGATTTGTGCCGATCCTTTGGATCAGGCGGCCATAGCCGTCGAAGTCCTCGTTCAAGGTCAGTTGCCGCGGCGCAGCGTACCCGGTTGGAATCGTTGCAGTTCCGACTCCTGCTAGCAGCGGATCGTTGCCCGCCGTAAGGTTCGAGTTCCTTGTGATGCCGAGCGGCGGATCCTGACTGCTTGCCGGGACGACCTTAAACCGCAGCATGACTCGCGTGTTGGGACCGAACCCGGCGGGAGTGAGCGCGTTGACTGTGTTCTTGTTCTTCAAACCCGGGAAGTAGTCGTTGCGGGGATCACCGCCCGGGAACGGAGCCGGGGCGTCGCTGTAAAGAATGAGCTTCTGCCCAGCATGCTTCGAAAAGTCGAAGATCACGTCTGAGCGCTCCGCCGGGGAGAGGAAGAGCGAGCCTATCGTCGCCCCACCGAACGGCCCGTTCGTGGGGACATAAGCAGGGGCGGGCAGGAATCCGCCCTCCGTGCCGATCACCAGGAAATTCGGAGAGTCTCCGGCGGCATGATTTAGAGCTGGCGCGTTCCTGGGATTACCCGAGCCGTTGAGGGTAATTCCATTGGGGCTCCCGTCATCCACGTACAACTGGAGGTTCATGAAGCGAGAATTGCAGGCGTTCAAGATGCGCAGCCGGTATCTCCTGGCTTCAACGGTCACCTGGGGATAGACCGTCCCGTTCGTCAACATGGTGTCGCCAAAGTATTCCGGGACACAGGATGGGTCCGGCGGCGGACCCAGGGGATTCGGTCCCAGGTTGCCGTACCGGGCGATGTCGTAGACGTGGGCGTACCACAGATCGCCAGGAAGGGTTTGGTTCGCCGGCCTTATCCACGTGGGATCAACTGCTGTGATGTTCGGGCCGCAGAAGATCTTGTCTTGAAAGACGAGCGGGAGTTCGCGGCCGCCGTTTTCGATGAAGTCCGGCAGGCCAGAGTTCCTGAGGTCTCCTTCTAGGCCTGCGGTATCCCTTATGACCAGGCCGCTGGCAACTCCGGCGTAGGCGGTGTTGCGGTCCATGCCGAAGGCGTGATCGTGGTACCACATCAACCGTGCTGACTGGTCTATGGGATAGTAGTACTCGGCTTCGTTAGGTTTGGCAGAATTCCCATGCCCTAGGCGGAGGACTTGGTTGTTGAGGAAGCTCAGACCGTGAAGTCCGGTGGGCGTCCACCAGTCGAATGGGCCTCCGTCGCTGATCCAGGGGACGTGCCCACCGTGCATGTGGACCGCGATGCGGTTCTTGGCTGGGGTTGCCGTCCAATCCCCGGGAACCGTGGTATCAATCGGGATGAGGTGTGTGGGGGGCAGATTGTTTCGGAAAGTGATCTGGATTGGGCTGTTCCTCTCCGCCACGATGATGCCACCGAGATGGGCCGGCCCCGTAAAGCCTCCAAGCCCAACGGTCGGCTGGAATCCCCACAAATTGGTGGGACCGAGCGTAGGGTGGAGGGTATCCGTGAACGGATTGATGTCCATGGTGTAATGGGTAACCCCGGTTACCGGCGCGATCGAGCCGTCGGGCAAAGCAACAGGAATGCCTCCCGGCCCCACGCCACGCAGAGATGTTTGCCACAACGCGAGGTTGGGGCTCTGGGAAAAGGCCAAGGCGCGGCGGGCACCAAAATTGAACATCGCAAACCCCGCGCCGGCCATGGCCGAGGCCTTTATGAATTCTCGTCTCGTTGTCTTCATAGTTTAACTCCTTTTGCGATTGCGAGATTCCCTGGGAGTTTTGAAATTGCAGATCGTTCTGATTTTGGAACTGGATATCGTTGGGTGGGGCTTTGACTTTCTCCCTAGCTTTTTCCCACCTCCTTTCCTCGGCTGAAGTTAGCCTGGCCAAGCGAAGGAGGGCGCGCGCTCCAGCCGATGGAGCATCAAACCACCGGTCCTGTCTTCGCTTGCACAAAACGGTATTCGAGAATCCTGGCGGCGAGACCCGGCTGAGCATCTAAGGTGGCAGGTAGCACCATGCGCACAATCTCTGCGTGGCATACGATCTCGGCCAAAGTCTCGCCGCCGGTCCCCAGTAGTACTTCGAAACTCATCTCGACTTGGCTCTGCACGTCCATCAACCAATCACCACGAAAGAACACGCCCGTGTGGCTGATGTTCTCCGTGCGACCTTCATGCCATTTGGTTTCCCCGCACGCCCGATAGCGTACAGGGAGTCCAATGCCAAACCTGTGGCCGCGAGGCGGCCCGCACTGCAGGAAATCGGCCTCGCCCATGGCCAGCACCCATTCCAGCGCTGTGGGAACGCCATCAACCATTTGCTACCTCTGAGCGAATATATGGCTACCAGACAACACAACTTAGTGCCGCACAAGGAAGTTGCCAATTCCCCAGGGGTGGGAGCAAACTACGACTTTCGTTGTAGGTCAAAATGTCGCATGCCTCAATCTGCGTGACGGTCAGTCCTCCTCATGCCAGGTCTCAAAAGACCACTTGACTGTCCGTTCGCCGGGAGTAGGATATCTATAACCTGCCAGTGTGCGCAGGTGAGCGGGAGGGGAGCCCCTCGCGAGGCGCTGGTTGTCATCCACCCCCTCCTACCGATTGCGATTCACGGACCCAAAGGAGAGAAAGCGCTGAGTCCCGCGGCGCTAGAGAGCGCAGCAGGGGGCTTGGAGGTGTTTCACCTCACACCCGGGACTCGCGGAAGGCTTCGCATGTTGCAAGCGAAACTGCCTGCGCCCGATTTTGCCCTGCATCCTGCCTTGCCCCACCGTTTATTGCTCTACTCGCTAGGGCGGGCTCCGCGCGTGAATCTTAACCGCTTAAGGTGAACAAATGGCTCAGAGCCGTGGAGAACTCAAGCAGCCTGCGGCAGGATTGACGAAATGTCCTACGGGGATCCGCGGCTTGGACGAGATTACTAACGGCAGCCTCCCCGAAAGCCGGCCGGCCCAGGCTTATGGCAGCGCCGGGCGCGGCAAATCCGAGCGGGTGACTGAAGTCTTGTGGACCTGAACGAGGGAAAGATGATTTAGCCTGACGCCAACTTGAATCGCCGCATTTTGAGACTTAAGGAGAAGGAACTATGCCCCGCAAGGACCGACGCTTGAGACGGACCTCCCGGCCGCCCGTACGAACACCGGCAGGCTCCGAGGGAAGTCCGAAGGTCAGTCTCGCCCCAAGCCCCCCTGGAAAGGGGAAATCCAGACTTTTCGACAGCTCCACCGTCGGAAGCGCGTCGGAAGCGGCCGACTTCATCACCAATATCCTCGAGTCGTCCACCGAGTACTCGGTGATCGCCAAAGACCTGGAAGGAAAGATCCTGCTCTGGAACGAGGGGGCGCGGCGCCTTTATGGCTACGAGCCCGATGAAGTTGTGGGCAAGGCCAACTCTTCGATTCTGCACATACCGGAAGACGTGCGCACAGGCGTGCCTCAGCAAATCTTGCAAGCGGCACTCGAGCAACACAAATGGGAAGGAACGATCGCCCAGAGGCGGAAGAATGGCAACCAGTTTCCCGCCCGGGTGGTTATCACGCCTCGTTGCGATCTCGCCGGAAAGCCGATGGGGTTCTTACTGATGTCGAAAGACATTTCGGATGAAATTCAGCTCACGCAATACGCCCGCAGCCTGATCGAGGCCAGTCTGGACCCGCTGGTCACCATCAGTCCCGAGGGCAAGGTCACCGACGTGAACGAAGCCACGGTCAAGGTCACCGGAGTGCCGCGTGAGAAGCTGGTCGGGACGGATTTCGCCAACTACTTCACCGAGCCGGAAAAGGCCCGGGAGGGATATCAACGCGTTTTCTCGAAAGGCTTCGTCACCGACTACCCGCTGACCATCCGCCATGTCCACGGACAGCTGACCGACGTGCTCTATAACGCCTCGGTGTACAAGGATGCCCAAGGCAGGGTGCTGGGCGTCTTTGCCGCTGCCCGCGACGTCACCGCGCTCAAGCGAACCGAGGCCGAATTGGCCGAGCAGCGTGCCCGCGAACTGGAGCGCCTGGCCGAGCTGGAGCGGTTCCAGAAACTCACGGTGGGCCGCGAGCTGAAAATGATTGAACTGAAAAAGGAGATCGAGGAACTTAAACGGCGAACCCCGGAAGGGGAGCGCCTTCCCTGATACCATGAGCCCGCAGACCCTAGACCGAAGAGGGGAGGAAACGCCAGTGGCCATTGGCCAAGCGGGAGTTGACCTAGCCGTGCCCCGCGCCCGCGAGCCGAGTGTGCTCGAGAGCGCCCCCCGCGCCCTGCTCAACATCCTGGAAGACTTTGAAGCCGAAAAAGCACATCTGGAAAGCGTCCAGCGCGCAACGCTGAACATCCTCGAGGACTGGGAGGCGGAAAAGCTCAAGGTCGAGCTGATCAACCGGCAACTCCAGAAGGAGATTGAGGAACGCCAGCGAGCGGAGGAAGCCCTCCAAGAGTACTCCGCCGAGCTGGCCCGCTCGAACGCCGATCTGCAACAGTTCGCCTACGTGGCCTCGCACGACCTGCAGGAGCCGCTGCGCATGGTGGCGAGCTTTACCCAGCTTCTGGCCGAGCGTTACCGGGGAAAGCTCGACGCGGACGCCGATGAGTTTATCGGCTATGCCGTGGATGGCGCCCGCCGCATGCAGACGCTCATCAACGACCTGCTGGCGTACTCGCGAGTGGGCACGCGCGGCAAAGAATTCGCGCCCACCGACTGCGAGGCCCTCCTGCACGCGGTGCTGACGAATTTGCAGAACGCCGTGGAGGAGACGCGCGCCGAGGTGACCCACGACTCCCTCCCCACGGTTTGGGCCGACGCCACGCAGCTTTCCCAGGTCTTCCAGAACTTGATTGGGAACTCACTGAAGTTTCACGGCCCCGCGCCGCCGCGTGTCCACATCTCGGTCCAGAGCCGCGATGGCGATTGGCGCTTCTCCGTGCGCGACAACGGGGTTGGCATCGCCCCCCAGTACTCCGAGCGGATTTTCGTGCTCTTCCAGCGCTTGCACACCGCTGCGGAGTACCCCGGCACCGGCATGGGCCTAGCCATCGCCAAGAAGATCGTGGAGCGCCACGGCGGACGGATTTGGGTTGAGTCCGAGCCGGGGAAGGGAGCCACCTTCTATTTCACAATTCCAACAAACAAGAGGTGATTCATGCAAATGACAGGAGGGTTCGTCATGCCGATTGAAATCCTGCTCGTCGAGGACAATGCCGGCGACGTGCGCCTGACGCAGGAGGCCTTTCGCAGCTGCAAGATCGTCAATCGGCTGACCGTGGTGTCAGATGGGGTGGAGGCGCTCGCCTTGCTGCGGCGACAGGGCCATTACGCGGACGCGCCGCGCCCCGACGTGATTCTCCTCGACCTGAACCTCCCGCGCAAGGATGGGCGCGAAGTGCTGGCGGAGGTCAAGGAAGACCCGGACTTGAAGCGTATCCCGGTGGTCATCGTGACGAGTTCCAGCGCGGAGCAGGATGTGTTGAGGAGTTACGACCTCCACGCCAATTGCTACGTCACCAAGCCGGTGGACTTGGAGAAATTCGTCGAGGTGGTGAAATCCATCGAGGATTTTTGGATGGGCATCGTGAAGCTGCCGCCGAAGTAACAGCTCGTTGCGGCGAGGGTGCACTGCCATGCTGATCAATATTCTGCTGGTGGAAGATAACCCCGGGGATACACGGCTGATTCAGGAGGCTCTGAAGGAGGCCGGGAGCACTCGCTTCAAGCTGGATTGTACGGACCGCCTGGCGACAGGGCTGGAGAAGCTGAGCGCCCGCAAGCCGGACGCTGTCATCTTGGATCTTTCCCTGCCGGACAGCCAGGGATTGGACACGTTTACCCGTGTCCACGCGCAGGTGCCCGAGGTGCCCATTGTGGTTTTGACGGGTCTCGACGATGAAACGGTCGCCGTCGAGGCCATGGGCTCTGGCGCCCAGGACTATCTCCTGAAAAGTGAGCTTTCTGGCGGGCTACTCGTACGTTCCCTCCGCTACGGGATCGAGCGCAAGCGCGCGGAAGCGGCCCTGCGCGAAAGCGAAGAACGGTACCGAGCCCTGACCTTGGCCACGGCCGAAATGGTGTGGACGACCAATGCCCAGGGGGAGGTAGAAAAGGATATTCCCGCTTGGAGTGCTTTAACCGGGCAGAGCGAGGAAGAGATCAGAGGCGGGGGCTGGTCGAACGCGATCCACCCGGAGGATCGAGAGCGAGCTATGGCTGATTGGTCACACGCCGTGGACACAAGGACTCTCTATGATACCGCGTATCGCGTGCGCCGGTATGACGGAGAGTACCGGTATTTCTCCGTGCGTGGCGTGCCGGTTCTGGAATCGGACGGCAGCATCCGCGAATGGGTTGGAACCTGCAAGGATATTACCGAGCGCAAGCGGGCCGAAAAGGCCGTGGCAGCCGAACGGCAGCGGTTCAATGACATCTTGGATGTGCTTCCGGCCTACGTGGTGCTAATGGCGCCGGATTATCACGTGCCCTTTGCCAATCGCTTCTTCCGGGAGCGTTTCGGGGAGTCCCACGGCCGGTGCTGTTTTGAGTATCTGTTTGGCCGCACCGAGCCGTGCGAGAACTGCGAATCCTTTAAGGTTCTGAAAACTCATGCGCCCCATCATTGGGAGTGGGCCGGCCCGGACGGGCGCAATTACGATATCTCCGACTTCCCCTTCACCGACACGGACGGCTCCAGCCGCATCCTGGAAATGGGCATCGACATTACCGAACGCAGGCGCGCGGAAGAAGCCGTCCGGCTTCAGGCCGAGCAATACGCCACGATGTTGGCGACCACGCCGGACGGTTTTTGGCGCTTCGATGCAAACGCCAAGCTGCTGGACGTCAACGATGTTTATTGCCGGATGAGTGGGTACTCACGCGCTGAACTCTTGAACCTGCATATATCTGATATCGAGGCAATCGAGAAGTCCGAAGACGTGGACCAGCACATCCGGAAAGTCATAGAAACCGGATTCGATCGCTTTGAAAGCCAGCATCGAAGGAAAGACGGAACGGTCTCTGATGTCGAAATCAGCGTCGCGCTCTGGCGGGCAACAGGCCAGTTTTTGTTGTTTGCTCGCGACATCAGCGCGCGGAAACAGGCGGAGCGAGATCTGCGCTGGCTCAACCGGTCGCTGCGTACGATCAGTGAATGCAACCTGGCCCTCGTGCGGGCCCGGGACGAGTCGGAATTGGTGCAAGAAATCTGCCGGATTCTGGTCGAAGAGGGCGGATATCGGTTGGCCTGGGTAGGCTTCGCCGAGCAGGACGAAGCGAAGACGGTGCGCCCGGTTGCCCACGCGGGGTTCGAAGAAGGCTATCTCGAAGCCTCGAAGATTACGTGGGCGGACACCGAGCGAGGTCGCGGCCCCACGGGCACCGCCATCCGCACCGGCCAACCGGCGGTCTGTAGGAACATACTGGAAGATCCTCGTTTTGCCCCCTGGCGAGAGGAAGCGGTCCGACGGGGCTACGCGTCCTCAATCGCCTTGCCCCTCATCCTGGATAGTCAGCCCGCCGGGGCGCTGATGGTCTTCTCCCAGACCGCGGACGCTTTCGATGCCGAAGAAACCCAGTTGCTGACGGAGTTGGCTGAGGACCTTGCGTACGGGATCCAGACGCTGCGCATGCGTGCAGCGCGCGCGCGCACCCAGGAGGCGCTGCGCCGGGCGAGCGCGTACAACCGCAGCTTGATTGAAACCAGCGTCGACCCGCTGGTGACGATCAGCCCGGAAGGCAAGATCACCGATGTCAACCGCGGCACGGAGCGCGTTACCGGCTGTTCCCGGGCGGAACTGATTGGCACGGATTTCTCCGATTACTTCACCGACCCGCAGAAGGCCCGCGCGGGATATGAGCAAGCATTCCGCGAGGGCGGGGTACAGGACTACAAGTTGGAAATTCAGCATCGCGACGGTCATGTAATACCCGTGGAGTACAACGCCTCCCTGTATCGTGACGAGGCGGGAAAGGTCATCGGAGTGTTTGCGGCAGCTCGGGATATTACCGAGCGCAAGCGGATGGAAGAGGAACTCCGCCAACTCTCCGGCCACCTGCTCAAAGCCCAAGACGAAGAACGTCGGCGGATTGCCCGGGAGTTGCACGACAGCACGATCCAGAACCTGGCCGCCATCGCGCTTAACCTGGGCTTGATCAAGGAATCGGCCGCGACGGATGAGGACCGGCGGAAATACCTCTCGGAAACTATCTCCCTGACCGAG
The DNA here is from genome assembly GCA_020072905.1 of Terriglobia bacterium. Classification (GTDB taxonomy): domain Bacteria; phylum Acidobacteriota; class Terriglobia; order UBA7540; family UBA7540; genus JAIQGB01. Next base: position 15,670 of record JAIQGB010000033.1, read on the forward strand.
CTAACTCTCAATGAAATTCGAAACATTTCTTATCTTTTGCATCCTCCCTTGCTCGACGAGATGGGTTTGTCTCCCGCGCTGGAATACTACGTGAAAGGCTTCAGCCGGCGAAGCGGGATTTCCGTTGCTCTGGAGATAACGCCCGGGCTGGGCCAATTGCCGAAAGATGCGGAGAGAACGTTGTTTCGAGTCGTGCAGGAAAGCCTGACCAACATCCTCCGCCACGCCGGAAGCCCAACCGCCAGGATCGCCATTGTGCGAAATCCCGAAGGAATCGTGCTGGAAGTTGTGGACAGGGGCCATGGATTGCCGACTTCCTCCGCCAAGAAGCCGGGGAGCAGGCCGCCGAGGCCGGGAACAGGTATCCCCGGCATGCGAGAGCGGGTAAGGCAGATCGGAGGGCGGCTGGAAATCGAAAGCGGCGCCCAAGGAACGACGGTTCGCGCTACTTTGCCGTTCTCGGAGAGTGGAGCATGAAGGATCTTCGCATCCTCGTGGTTGACGACCACGAAGTGTTTCGCCGGGAGCTGCGCGCGTTGCTGGAGGCACACCCGGGTTGGAAAGTCGTGGGAGAAGCGGCCAACGGCCGGGACGCCGCAGAAATGGTGAAGCAGTTAGAGCCGGACGTGGTGGTCATGGACATCAGCATGCCGGAGATGAACGGTTT
>JAIQGB010000435.1 GCA_020072905.1 Terriglobia bacterium
CATGACCCCGACCGTCTACACCGTGCCCGAAAGCACGCCGGTCTCGAAACTCGCGCAGACGATGATCTCGGGGCGTATTCACCGCCTGCTGGTGACCCGGCGCGGACGCGTCGTGGGGATCGTCACGGCCCTCGACCTGTTGAGATTGCTCGTGGATCGAAAGTAACCTTCCGCCGCCCGTTCGAAATTTGCCGGGCCCAATTCGCTGCCCTTTCGTCGCCCGTATCCCCTGCTGAAAAGAAAAACCGCGGCGAAAGGTTCACCGCGGTGGATGGCAGATCTTGAGAAATGAGAACTACTTTGGCTGCGCGGAATCGTCCGCTCGGGGCGCGGTCTTCAGGCGGATTTCCAGTTGCTGGAGCGTTGGCTGCTCGACCTTCAGCACCGTTTCCGAGGGCTCAAAGCCCAGGGCCTCTACGCGCAAAACATGCACGCCGACGGGCAACTGGATTGGCCCGAGGTTGTCCGAGGTCCCGACGTAGAGACCATCCAGGATCACCCGCGACTTCACCGGGTACGCGACCAGCAGCAGCGTCGTGACCTCTTCCTTCGGATAGCCGGAGTTGGGGTTGTAACCCGCCTGGCGCGGGTCGGCGGAAGGATACCGCTCCACCCACCAGTATTTGGGGAGATAAGGATAAGTGTTGGAGAACGCCGGCACGTTCACAAAGGGCGTGTAGTAGCCGCCAAAATAACCGTAGGGGCCGAAGCCTCCACCCCCGAAGAAATAGGGCTGGACATAGGTGGCCCCCGCATGCACCCCGGGCGCCCCTGATCCAACCAACCCTGAACCATCTCGTGCCTGCGCGTGTGCGGCGATGGCCAGCATCATACTAAGCGTCAAGCTCATCAGGACCCAAGACCGACGTTCAATCACGCGGCTCATATGTCCCTCCTCCCGCAGACTGGCAGCGAGGTCCATGCTTGGGAACCTTCCGCCCGACGTGGCATCTCGACACCTCGACCCACTTACCGGGATGCCTCCTGCTAGGTCCAAGTTGCCACTTCTGCAAAGGAATTCAATAGTACTAAAGTGCCAGGGGCGCGTATGGCTTGTAGTTTTATTCGATTGGAGCGCGTCGGGTGCGCTCCTTTCAGGTTCCGAGCCGGGAGTCTAGGAGCCCTCGAGTCGGGGAGTCTCCGAGCCCAAGGGTCCCTGAGTTTATGCGCCTGAGATTCGCGAGACGGACATTCGTGACTCGCAGACCCGTAGACTCCGTGACTCGGCCGCCTGATCCCTGCGCACCATCCACTTCGCGGCTGCGGATGAGCGCCTCCACCGGATCAGCCGACTTCCCGCACCGTGGATTGGTCTTGACGCTGTTTTCACTGGTGGGCTAACGTCTTAGGTTGACGCAAGGCCAGACCAGCTCGCCGAGTGGTAAACCCTGCCTCGGCTTGACAAACCGCATGGAACTCTTCGAACTCACCCGCACGCTAGTCAACATTGAGTCCGTCACCGGCAACGAGAAGGCCTGTGCCGCGATGCTGCGCGATTATCTGGCCGAGCGCAGTTTCCGCGTCGAACTCCAGCCCGTCGGCCGGGACCGCTCGAACGTGCTGGCCTTGCGCGGGACGCCGGACGTCGTGCTGAGCACGCACATCGACACAGTTCCCCCCTTCACCCCGGCGAGCGAGGACGACGAATACATCTACGGCCGGGGCTCCTGCGACGCGAAAGGAATCCTTGCCGCGCAGGTCATCGCCGCGGAGCGCCTGGTAGGCGAGGGCGTCGGGAATTTCGGCTTGCTGTTCCTGGTCGGCGAAGAGACATTGAGCGACGGCGCCGCCGTCGCGAACCAGTGGCCTTGCGGTTCGAAATACCTCATCAACGGCGAGCCAACGGAAAACAAACTGGCCATCGGCTCGAAGGGCATCCTACGCGTTGATCTCCGTGCCCGCGGCCGCATGGCGCACTCCGCTTACCCACACCTGGGCGAGTCGGCGATCGAAAAGCTGTTGGATATTCTTGCCGACCTGCGCCATATGCCGCTACCGGTAGATCCCGAACTCGGCCCCTCGACCTTCAATATCGGCACGATCTCCGGCGGGCGCGCGCCGAACATCGTGCCGGACGAGGCAAGCGCGGTGGTCCTGATCCGCACTGTCAATGGCGCGGCAGAGTTGCGACAGAATATCCAACGACTCCTTGATGGACGCTGCGAATATGAGTTTGTGCGCGAGACCCCGGCGCTTAAAATGGAAACGTTGGACGGTTTCGAGACGGGCGTGGTCGCCTTCACCACCGACCTGCCGAACCTGACGAATTGGGGACGGCCGCTCTTGCTCGGCCCCGGCTCGATCAACGTGGCGCACACGGATCACGAACGCGTCGGCAAGACCGACTTGGACCGTGCGGTCGAGCTATACTGTCGATTGGTGTGCCAACTTAAGCGTCGAAGCGACTAAACGATTTTGGATTTTAGATTTTGGATTTTGGATCAAAGAAACCAGGACGAAGGGATGAAACAAGCGCTGATAACCGGTCGCGCGTATTAATCCAAAATCAAAAATCCAAAATCGAAAGTGGTCGCGGGGGCAGAAGGGAGTAAACGCGTCCCGCTCAGTGGGACGCGAAATTCGCCATCATGCAAAAGCTGGAAGTAGGAATCCTGGGGGCCACGGGCATGGTTGGGCAGCGGTTTATCAGCCTGCTCGAACATCATCCGTGGTTTGAAGTGAAGTGGCTGGCGGCCTCGGAACGCTCGGCGGGAAAGACCTACGGCGAAGCCTGCAACTGGCGCCTGCGCGACCCGTTGCCCAGAGCCGCAGCGGAGCTGCCCGTACACGAATGCGAGCCGGGCAAGGCTCCGCAACTGGTCTTCTCCTCGCTCGACTCGAAGGTGGCCGGAGAGGTCGAGAAGGAATTCGCGCAGGCGGGACACGTGGTGGTCTCGAATTCCTCCAACCACCGCATGGACGCGGATGTGCCGCTGCTCATCCCCGAGGTCAATCCCGACCATCTGGCGCTCGGGCGCCTGCAGCGCGTCGCGCGCAAGTGGAAAGGGATGATCGTCACCAACCCGAACTGCACGACGGTGGGCTTGGTCATGTCGCTTGCCCCGCTCGAGCGGGCGTTCGGTCTGGAAAAGGTGATGATGACCAGCATGCAGGCTGTTTCAGGCGCGGGCTACCCGGGCCTGCCGACGCTCGACATCATCGGCAACGTGATCCCCTTCATCGGCGGTGAGGAGGAAAAGGTCGAGCGCGAGACGCGCAAGTTGCTCGGCCGGCTCGGCGATGGGCGCGTGGAGCCCGGGAACTTCATCGTCAGCGCGCACTGCAATCGCGTGCTGGT
>JAIQGB010000436.1 GCA_020072905.1 Terriglobia bacterium
CCGGCCTGCCGCTCGGCGCCACTATCGCCCGCGCTGAAGTCATGAACTGGGGCCCGGGCGCGCACGCCTCGACCTTCGGCGGCAACCCCGTGGCTTGCGCGGCGGCGATGGAAACGATCCGCCTGCTCGAGCTCAAGTACATCGCCAACGCTGCTCGCGTGGGCGAGTACATCCTGGAGCGGGTAGCTCCCTGGCGGGAGAAGCATCCCATCGTCGGCGACGTCCGCGGCCTTGGCCTGATGATTGGCATCGAGCTGGTCAAGAACCAGGAGACGCGCGAACCGAATCCCGAAGCGCGCAAGAAGATCATCCATCGCGCCTTCGAGAAGGGTGTGCTGGTGCTCGGCTGCGGCGAAAACACGCTGCGCTTCATGCCCCCGCTCGTCGTCGAGCGCGACCAGGCTGACTTCGCGCTGGATGTGCTCGAACGGTGCATTGCGGAAGCTGAGAAGTGACGGGATCCGGGATTCGGTTTTCAGGATTCACAGGGAATCCGAAGATGGCTGGTGCTCGAATCCCGAGACCCGAATACCGAACCCCGATGTCTTTATTTGCCCGCTTCATGTATCGGCTGCTGGTCTGGAAGGAGCGCCAGCGGGCTCTTCGGACGCGGAAGGCGAAGGGTGGAGAATCAGCTCGGGCGCGCCACCTCGATACCGGCGAGCGGGGAGAGACGCTCACCTACTGGTATCTTCGCCAAGCCGGCTACACGATTGTGGCGCGCAACCGGCGCGCCCGCTCGGGAGCTGGGGAACTGGACCTGATCGGCTGGGACGGCCCGGTCCTGGCGTTCATCGAAGTGAAAACGCGAACCTCGCTTGAGGCCGGCCCGCCCGAAGCTGCTGTGTCGCATGCCAAGCAAAAGAGGGTCGTCAAGGCAGCCAAGGAGTTCCTGCGGCGGGTCAAGAAACATCCGATAAACTACCGGTTCGACATCGCGAGCGTAGTCTGGGAACCCGAATCGGGCTTCCAGGTGCGCTTGATCAAGGATGCTTTTAAGGGCTAACGCGGACCAGGCCATGAATCAGAGTGTGGCGGGAAAACGCGTGTTGGAACTCGGCTGCGGGCACGTTAAGGCCCCGGGTGCCATCGGCGTGGATTCGAACATCGACGCTACGGCCGCAGACGTCATCGCGGACCTCAATCATCCCCTTCCTTTCGCCGATGACAGCTTCGACAAGGTGCGAGCCATCCACCTCATCGAACATCTCCACGACGTGATGAGAGCTCTGGCGGAAATCCACCGGGTGACGCGCCCCGGCGGCACACTTTACCTCGTGACGCCGCATTACACCGACTTCATCTCCTGGTGTGACCCGACGCACCGTTGGCACCTGAACAGTTTCTCGTTCCGGTATTTCGGCCCGATTCACGGCGAGCGGCACTGGTATACACGGCTGGAGCTGCGCCAGCGCGCGCTGCACGTCGAAATGGCGCGGGTGTGGAAGTACCTCGGAGTCCAGTGGTTTGTGAACCGCTTCATCTGGTTCCGGCGATTTTGGGAAATGTACCTTTGCTTTATCCTGCGCGGAAAGCAGATGGAATTCACCTTCGAAATTGTCAAGTGACCGCGCTCTTCAGAACCAGGCCTTGGCAGCCGGGCAGGAATCACAGATAATGGGTAGTTCTGCCACCCGTGGAAAACACATCCTGTGGAAATTGAGGAGTTGAAGCGTGCCCGAACTGAGAAAAGACCCCATCACCGGCCGGTGGGTCATCATTGCGACGGACCGCGCGAAGCGGCCGACGGATTTTGTGCGCGAAAAGGTTGAAATTCACGGCTCCGGATTCTGCCCCTTCTGTTCCGGAAACGAAGCGAAGACTCCGCCCGAGATTCTCGCCTACCGGAAAGATGGCAGCCCGCGCGACGCTCCCGGCTGGTCACTCCGCGTCGTATCGAACAAGTTCCCCGCCCTCGGCATCGAAGGAACGCTGAACCGGCAGGGCGAGGGCCTCTACGACAAGATGAACGGCATCGGCGCGCACGAAGTCATCATCGAGACGCCCGACCACCGGATGACGCTCGCCAGTATGCCGGCGCGCGCGGTGGAAGACGTGCTCTGGGCTTTTCGCGATCGCATCCTCGACCTCAAAAAGGACCGGCGCTTCAAGTACATCCTGATTTTCAAGAATCACGGCGAGGCTGCGGGCGCTTCGCTCGAGCACACACACTCGCAGCTTATCGCCTTGCCGGTTGTCCCCAAACGCGTTCGCGAGGAAGTGGACAGCGCCAAGGAGTACTACAACTTCAAGGAACGCTGTATTTTCTGTGACATTATCCGCCAGGAGGTCGAGGACGGCGTCCGCATGATCGCGGAGAACCAAGCCTTCATCGCCTTGGCGCCTTATGCGCCGCGCTTCCCCTTCGAGATGTGGATCGTGCCCAAGGTTCACCAGTCGGCCTTCGAGGAATCACAGAAATACGAATTCGAGCAGCTCGCGGTCATCCTGAAAGACATGTTGACGCGGCTGGACAGAGTTCTCGATTCGCCCGCGTACAATTACGTCATTCACACCTCTCCAATCCCCGAGGCCTCCAACGACTACTATCACTGGCACCTGGAGATCATGCCGAAATTGACCAAGGTCGCGGGATTTGAATGGGGCACCGGTTTTTACATCAATCCCACACCGCCGGAAGAGTCGGCCAAGTTCCTCCGTGAAGCGCTGGCGCCGGTGACGGCCTGAACCCGGCCCCGCTTCAAGTCGAGCGCTGCGGGCCCACCGCCTTACCAACGCGGGACCGCCCGCTATTGACAGGCGTCTTGCGGGCTTCCTATAATCCGAGAGGGCGCGCTGGAGACGCGCCGCGCGCGGTTCGAGCGGGAGTAACTCAGTGGTAGAGTGCGACCTTGCCAAGGTCGAAGTCGCGGGTTCAAATCCCGTCTCCCGCTCCAAATTGTGATTCCATTTGCCAGTCGTTTGCGGGGCGCGGTACCCAAGTGGTAAGGGAGAGGTCTGCAAAACCTTTATGCGTGGGTTCGATTCCCACCCGCGCCTCCAATCCCTGCAACAGCTTAGCCTCGACTGTCCATATACTTCGGGTCCCCAGAACTTCGCTCCAATTCTATGGCATTCTGTGTGATTCCTTGACCTAAAGATAATTACATAATACAGTGACATTAGCAAGCATTTCGTGGATACTCGGTGCCAGGGGGCATCCAGCCGGAGTGAAACTTGATCGGGTGAAGTTAGAGCGGCGTCGGCTGCAGGCCGCGCGGCTCTTGCCGCAAGGCGTGTACGAGGCGGAAGTGGCGCGCCGGGTCGGGGTGCATCGCCAGTCGGTGAACCGC
>JAIQGB010000437.1 GCA_020072905.1 Terriglobia bacterium
GGAGCAGTTACCCAATCGAACCCATATCACCTTGGGTGGAAAACCAAACAGGAAACTGCGTTGCCGAAAGTCGGAATCCTTCGAGACAATGGTGAAGCCGTTGCGCCCGGCAAATTCCCACACGGACTCGTCATCCGCGTGCTGGAGACCGCAGTCCCGGACATGGACGGAATCCGGGTAGACGCTCGCGAGCGCCTGAACCAGCCGCGGGGATAAGTTTTGATCGAAAAGGAGCTTCACTCCGTAACCGTCGCCAGCTTCCGCTCGCGATCAGCGGCAAAGGCAAGACACGCCCGGATGTCTTCAGAGGTGAGGTCGGGGAAATCTCGAAGAATCTCTGCTTCCGTCATGCCGGAAGCCAGATAATCCAGGACCTCGTACACGGTGATCCGGAGCCCACGGACGCAGGGTTTCCCCCCACGCTTCCCAGGCTCGATGGTGATGTACTTGCGGTAGTCCATATCCGAACATTAGGCGGGTGCTCATCTAAAGTCAAGGCCGGTTGCCGGCCGCTCTGATCGCCCTGGACACCAACCCGCCCAAGAAACATGGCAACATTCCCTTGTAACAACCGCCGCCAAGCCAGTAACAGCCGATTTGAAAATGCAGGCTGTCGCGAGTAGCATGACAGGGCCATGTTCAGGAAGGTCCTGATTGCCAATCGCGGCGAGATTGCGGTGCGCGTGATGCGCGCCTGTCGCGAGATGGGCATCGCCACAGTGGCAGTCTACTCGGAGGTTGACCGCAAATCGCTTCACGTGCGCTATGCCGATGAGGCGTATGCGATCGGCCCCGCGCTCTCGACGGAGAGCTACCTGCGCATCGATCGTATCCTCGACGCCGTCAAGCGCAGCGGCGCAGAAGCTGTTCATCCGGGCTACGGTTTTCTCGCCGAGAATCCGGATTTCGCCCGCGCCTGCGAAGAGGCCGGGATCGTCTTCATCGGACCGCCGGTCGAGGCGATGGAACTTTTGGGCTCGAAGACCGCCTCACGCCAGGCGGTCATCGCCGCTGGCCTCCCCGTTGTGCAAGGCGCGGATCGGAATCTCGAGACCTTTGAGGAAGTGGCTCGCGTGGCCGCCGAGATCGGCTACCCCGTCATGCTCAAGGCTTCGGCGGGCGGTGGCGGCAAGGGCTTGCGGCTGGTCCACGCGGCAGGCGAGCTCGAATCGGCGTACCGCACGGCGCGCGCGGAAGCGCAAAACGCCTTCGGCGATCCGTCCGTCTACATCGAGAAGTATCTCGAGCGCCCGCGCCACGTGGAAATCCAGATCCTCGGCGACCAGCACGGGAATCTGATCCATTTGGGCGAGCGGGAGTGCTCGCTTCAGCGGCGCCACCAGAAGGTGATGGAGGAATGCCCTTCCCCGCTGGTCGATGCGAACCTGCGGCGCCGCATGGGGGAGACGGCCGTGCGCGTCGGCAAGCTGGCCGGGTACTTCAACGCCGGCACGGTCGAATTCCTCGTGGACCGCGAGCGGAACTTCTTCTTCCTCGAGATGAACACGCGATTGCAGGTCGAGCATCCCGTAACGGAGATGGTGGCGGGCATCGACCTCGTCAAGGAGCAAATCCGCATCGCCGCGGGCGAGCCACTGCGCTGGCGGCAGGAAGACGTGGAGATGCGCGGCGCCGCCATCGAGTGCCGGATCTATGCCGAGGACCCGGCCAACAATTTCTTTCCCTGCCCGGGATTGATTCGCCGGCTGCAGGCACCGCGCGGACCGGGCGTCCGTTCAGACAGCGGAGTCTACGAAGGTTGGACGGTGCCCATCGAGTACGATTCGCTGCTGGCCAAGCTGGTCGTCTGGGGCAGCGACCGCAGCGAAGCGATCGCTCGTCTCGGCCGCGCCCTTGCCGAGTACGAAGTCTTCGGGATTCAAACCACGATCCCGTTCTTCCGGCGCGTCGTGGAGCATCCCCAATTCCTCGCCGGCGAGATCGACACCAGCTTCATCGACCGCGCGCTCGCGGAAGGCATCCTGGCGCATGATGAGCCGTCAGCAGAAACCGAGCGCGTCGCGCTACTGGCCGCAGCGCTCGACGCAGCACGCAACGGGCTGGGACGACCTCCTGCGCCCGCGCCGGAAATCACGTGGAAGATGGCGGGCCGGGACGGACTCCTCGATCGCTGGCCGCGTAAGCTGTAACGGCGCTCTGTGAGCGCCGAAACGGAAACGACCGGCGGCCCTAGACCGCTGCTACAACCATGAAGCTCACGCTCACCGTCCGACGGGGTTCCGAGATCCGCAAGCACCATCTGGAACTGACCTTGCCGTCCGATGCGGCAGCCACCGGCGGCATCGCCAGGTACACGCTCGGCGCGGAGAGGGGCGAAATGGACTGGGCGGAAGTGGCGCCGGGAGTTTACTCGATCCTGGTCAACGGCCGATCGTATGAGGCGCAGGTCGTGACGTCTTCGCCCACGGGCACACCCGGCGAGGCGAGCCGCGTCGTCACCGTGGGGACGCTCGACTTCCAGGTTAGCGTGCACGACCCGCGACGGCGACGTGGGGCCGCTTCACTCGCCGCAGCCGACGGGCCGCAAGAAATCCACGCTCCCATGCCGGGAAAAATCGCGAGGATTCTCGTTTCCCGGCACCAGGAAGTCGTGGCGGGCGCCGGCCTCCTGGTGATTGAAGCCATGAAGATGCAGAACGAGCTGCGCGCGCCACGCGCGGGACGCGTCGAGGAAATTTACGTCGAGGAAGGCAAGGGGGTGGAGGCCGGCACGCGCCTGGTGCGGTTGGCGTGAACCGTCCGATCCACCCTCGACCGTGTGCGGCGTGACCGCTCACATTGTTGGGGCGTTTCGCGAGCGGCGAAGGACATAGAGGTCAACCGCGGCAAGGTCCCTCCCCGACAACCTGCTATTTCACGTTCGCCGGGTTGGCCTCGGCCCCTTCGACCTTTTCCGCGAGGTAATTGACGACGTTGGCGCGGTTGCGGAGGTTTTCAAGGTAGGCGGCCCTCAGCAACTGCTCGCGCTCGTTGGCCAGCGTCTGGCGGATGGAGCTCTGCACCTGGGGATCGGAGAGCTGGCGTTGTCCTGCTTCTTCCTTCCCGAGCAGCTTGACGATGTGGAAGCCGTCGAGACCGTGCAGGATTCCCGTCATCTCGCCCGGGCGTAGCGAGGCGATGGCTCTCTTGAGGGCGGGATTGGAACCAAGCGTGGAAGCCGGCAGGAAGCCCATGTCGCCTCCGGCGGCAGCAGTTCGCGGATCCTCCGAGTACTCCTGGGCGACGGTGGAAAAATCGTCGCCGGCGCGCAGGCGGGCATAGAGCGCCGTAGTACTCGGCGATTTCCTGGTCAGTGACGTTGATACGGGAAACGATCTCCTTGTTCACGAGCTTGGTGATAATGAGGTTTTGCCGGACTTCCTCGCGCAGGCTCGCTGCATCGAGGCCTTGCTCCGCCAGTTTCTTCTGGAACTCTTCCCGGGAGTACGGACTCTGCAGTTCGTTGATCTTGGTGTCGACCTCCGCCTCCGAGACGGTGATGTGGGACTTCGCGGCGTGGGCGACAAGGATCTGGTTGTTGATGAGCTCATTCAGGATGTTCAGTTTGAAACTCAGGGCCTGCTCCTGACTGGCCGCATCGGAGCCCGCGGCCATGCGGGCGCGATAGTATCTCTCCACCTGATCGCGGTTGATGGGTTTGCCATCCACCTCCGCCCACACGCGGCTATCCGGCGGTGTGTAGCGAGAACAGCCGGAGAGCGCGATGAGCGGAGCGAAGATGAGAATTGCCCAGGGGCGGAATGCGCCCCCGGAGGAACGTCGTGTTCGACTCATGGAAACATTGTAGCCTTTCAGGGCACGGATGCGCGAGA
>JAIQGB010000034.1 GCA_020072905.1 Terriglobia bacterium
ATGAAACTCACCTTCCTCGGAACCGGCACTTCCACGGGCGTGCCGACGGTCACGTGCCGGTGCCGGATCTGCACCTCCACCGACCCGCACGACCAGCGCACCCGCCCTTCCCTTCTCCTGGAGTACGCCGGTCGAGTGGTCGCGATAGACACCACGCCGGATTTCCGCCAGCAGGCGCTCCGCGAGCGCCTCGAACGGCTGGATGCGGTGGTCTTCACCCACGCCCACGCGGACCACGTTCTGGGCCTCGACGACACACGCGTCTTCTATTTTCGGCAGCAGGTGCCCCTGCCGATTTATGCCGACGCCCGTTGCATGGAAACTCTCCGGCAGATTTTTGCCTACATCTTCGACGGAACATACAAGTACGGCGGCGTGGGAAAGCTCGACCCTCGCCTGATTGACGGCCCTTTCGATTTGTGGGGAATGAGTTTCGTCCCCATTCCCGTCCTGCACGGCGATCTGCCCGTCCTAGGATTCCGGTTTGGGAGCGCGGCTTATGTAACGGACTTCAGTACGATTCCTGAGTCGTCGGTCCCCTTGCTGGAAGGCCTCGACCTGCTCATCTTGGACGCGCTCCGCCACAAGCCACATCCCACTCACTCCAACGTGGAGCAGTCGCTGGCGCTGGTCGAACGCTTGAAGCCCCGGCGGGCCCTATTCACGCACATCGCGCACGAGTTGGGTCACGAGGAAACCAATGCCCTGCTGCCGCCGCACGTGCGACTGGCCTACGACGGACTAAGCGTAGAATTGCCGGAGAGTCGAAAGGCGACAGTCGAAGGTCGAAAGTGAAATCTTCGGGGCACAAAGGTCGGCATTTTGGATCGTCGTTCGGATGGTCCTTGCCTTTTGGGGCTTGACTCTCAACTCTTGACTGTCGACTATTGACTTCGGTGCCGTGCAAATCATTCGCGACCTGGCACAACTCGATAAGTCGCTCCAGCAGACCGTGGTGACCATCGGCAACTTCGATGGCGTTCACTTGGCCCACCAGAAGCTGCTCCGCAAGGTGGTCGCGACCGCGCGGCCGCTGGGAGCGACAGCCCTGGCGGTGACGTTTGACCCACACCCCATCCGACTCCTCGCCCCCGAGCATGCGCCGCGCCTGCTGACACCGCTCGAGCGCAAAGCGAAGCTGATTGAAGCCCTGGGAATCGACCTGCTGGTCGTCCTCCCCTTCACCCGGGAACTCGCCCACCTCTCGCCGGTCGCGTTCGTTAGGAAGATTCTAGTGGGTGGCTTGCGCGCGCGCTCGGTGCACGTGGGTCCGACTTTTCGCTTTGGGTACCGTCAGTCCGGAGATGTGGAGATTCTCGCCGAACTCGCGCGCCAAGAAGGATTCCGCCTGGACGTGCTGCCGACCCTGGTCGTCCGCGGCGAGCGGGTCTCCAGCACCCGCATTCGTGAATTGCTCTCCACCGGGCGCGTGAGCCTGGCGGCGAGGCTCCTGGGCCGGGCGTTTTCCGCCTACGGACCGATCGTAGCCGGGCTCGGCGTGGGCCGCAAACACACCGTGCCCACGCTCAACCTCGCTCCCGTCGAAGAACAGCTTCCCAAGATCGGAGTCTATGTCACGCGCACGCGGTTGGGCGACTCCTTCCACGACTCGGTCACCAACGTTGGGCACAAGCCCACCTTCGGTGAGCACCGTCTGACGGTCGAAACCTTCCTCCTGGACTTCTCCGGTGACATCGCCGAAACCGAGATGGAGATCGAATTCTTCTATCGGCTTCGGGACGAGATGAAGTTCCAAAACCCCGCGATTCTGAAAGTCCAGATCCAGGAGGACGCCCGCCGGTCGCTCAAATTCTTCCGCCTGTTCCGACTCATCCAAAAGCGGCGCGCGCATCGGCGCGTCCCCAGCCCTCGCACCAGCGCGTAACCGGAAGCCACTTTCAAAGTCCCCGGCGGCAGGGCCTGGGAGCGATCCTCCATGGGCGCGCTCCCGGTGGGTCCCGAACTGCTCAGGATGATTCGAAATCGCGCAGGATGGGGAGCGGCGCGGAGTCCTCGAGAAGCGTCAGCGCGGCGCGAATCACCGCAAGCTGGGTCGTAGGATCGCGAGGCTTCCCCAGCGGATAACCCATCCGAAAGGGAACAAAGAGCGCCCGCGGCGGCTTGACTTTTTCCGAGACCTCCCGCAGGAGCGAAAGGCAGACAGTCGGGATTCCGGTTTTTTCAATCACGCTGGCCATCAGTCCGACGGACTGATTGCACAGCGGTCAAACCGGTACGAGCAACACAGCTTCGACGTTGTCCAGACGAAGGTCGGCGGCAACGGCAGGCGCCTTCTCCGCAATCAGCCTGCTGGGCGCCGAAATGGAGCCCATGAAACTAAAGTGTCGGTGGTTCAGCGACCCGACTTCGCCGCGGTCCACAAGTTCTCGAAGCCTCTCCAGAGGGAATACGAGGTTCCGGTCCTCCAGGGCTCCGGCGCGTTCGAAGGCCGAACTGCGGTGGGCGATGAGGAGGCTCTGGATATCGATGTCAGAAGGCAATTCGCGGCAAGAGAAATCGCCGCCGCGAATCGACTTGTCGAACGGTGGTTGGGTGGGGAGGTGCAAGCCCGCGCTGGTGATCAGAGCCAACTTCGAGCCACTGATCGGTCTGGCGAGCTGAGCGCCCGGGGACCAGTCCACCGTCCGGTACCGATACGCCTGCATGAACAGGCGGTGGGCGAGTGGCAGATCTTTGAGGCGAGCCATAGGCTAAATGCGCAGGGAGCAGACGGGCTTGCCCGGACCTGAACGCGAGGCCCGACTGAGCTTGCCGGAAGGGTGGTGCGCCAGGCCAAGCCGCTAGCGGACAATGGGCAGGGGATTCTGAGCGGCCGGCGCAATCTCGGAGGGGATTTCCTTCGGCGCGGTGTTCACTCCTGCGGCTTTGTCGGCGATGAAGCGTTCAATTTCCTCCAGGAGCGCAGGGACGATTTCGGCTTCCGTCACGCGGCGGATGGCCTTCCCTTCCCGGTAGATCATGCCGTTGCCACGGCCGGCGGCGACGCCCAGGTCGGCCTCGCGCGCCTCTCCCGGCCCGTTGACCGCACAGCCCATGACGGCCAGGCTGAGGGGCGTCTTGATGTGCGCCGTGGCCTTCTCGATTTCCCCGGCAATCTTGAAGAGGTCCACTTCCAGGCGCCCGCAGGTTGGGCAGGCAATGACCACCGGCCCGCGGCTGCGCAGCTCGAGCGCCTTCAGCAGCTCGTAGGCCACGCGCACTTCCTCGACCGGGTCGGTGGCGAGCGAGACGCGAATCGTGTCGCCGATGCCTGCGGCGAGCAGAACACCCATCCCGACGCAGGACTTGATGGTCCCGGCAAATTGCGTACCGGCTTCGGTAACGCCCAGGTGGAAGGGATAATCCACCTGCTTCGCGAGCAGGCGGTAGGCGGCGACCGTGAGCTTCACGTTGGACGACTTGAGCGAGATGATCGTATCGCCGAAGCCCAGATCCTCGAGGATCTGGATGTGATAGAGCGCGCTCTCGACCATAGCCTCGGGCGTGGGATAGCCGTACTTCTCCAGGAGCCGGCGCTCCAGCGAGCCGGCATTGACTCCAATCCGGATCGGAACCTTCTGCCCCTGGGCGCGACGGACGACAATGCGCACCTTTTCGGCGTCACCGATATTGCCGGGATTGATCCGCAGCTTGTCGAAGCCGGCGTCGAGCGCTATCAGAGCGAACTTGTATTGGAAATGGATGTCCGAGACGAGAATCGAATCCGGGCAGCGCTGGCGAATCTCCGCCAGCGCCTTCGCGGCCTCGATGTCGGGAACGGCTAGGCGCACGATTTCGCACCCCGCCGCTTCCATCTGCTGGATCTGCTCGACGGTTTTCCCCACGTCGCGCGTGTCGGTCTTGGTCATTGACTGCACGACAATCGCCGCGTCGCCGCCGATGGTGAGCCGGCCAACCTTCACCGGCCGCGTGCTGCGGCGTCCGGGAAAGTGCTCTTGGTCGCTGAAATTCATAGAAAAACAGTGGTCAGTTGCCAGTCGTCAGTTCTCAGTTTTCAGCTACGTTTCCGCAGTTACGAGAAATGTGCCCCTGCTTCTGAGGTCCAACCGAAAGATTTTCAAGCCGATCCAAAATCCAGCAATCACTCAATCGCCCAATCACTCAATTACAAAATCACTCAATCACCAAATCCTCAAGAGGGCCGGAAGGTCTTAATGATGTCGTTGTACATCACGAACACGGCCAGAAGCAGCAGAAAGACGATTCCCACCTGCGCGAAGCGCTCCTTCACTTCCAGGCTCAAGTCGCGGCGGATCAGACTTTCGACCAGGAGCAGCAGGATCACGCCGCCGTCCAGCACAGGAATGGGTAGCAGGTTAAAGATTCCCAGTTGCAGGCTGATGAAGCACGTGAACATCAGGAGCTCAGCCATCCCGGCCCGATAGGCCTCGCCCGAAAGCTGCGCGATGCCGATGGGACCGGAGAGCGAGCGCGTGGACATACGGCGGGTCAGAATTTTCCCCAGGACGTCGAAGGTCGCCAGAGAATTCCGCAGGTTGTCCTGCAAGGAGGAGGTGAGAGCCTTTCCCCAGGGAAGCTGGCGAACCACCATGCTACTGCGAAAGGCCACACCGATGCGCCACACCTTCTCGCCGTGCACTTCGGTAAGGACCGGCTTGAGGTGGACGTCCAACTCCTGGCCTTCCCGCGCGATGGTCAGGTCAACCTCCTTGCCATTGCCGTTCTGCAGGATGTAGGCCACACGAGGCCAGAAATACACCCGCTTGCCATCGACGGCCACAATCTGGTCACCGGCTTTCAAGCCCGCCTGACTCGCGGGGAGTCCCGGCTCGATCGTGTCGATGGTCCCCGGCACGTAAGGATACCAACCCGCATCACCGATGCGGTTGGGGCCCTTCGCCTGCGGTGAGACGGCCAACTCCAGCTTCTTCCCATCCCGCTGGATTTCAACCGGGATGGGCTCGTCCACGGTGGTCAGGGTCTCGACTTCGATGTCCTCCCACTTGGGGTTGCTCATTCCATCGAGGCGGGTGATCAAGTCTCCCGCCTGAATCCCGCTGCGGGCCGCAGGCGAATCAAGTTCCACATCGCCCACTCGAGCCAATTGCTCCATGTAAGCCGGTTTCTGAAAATGATACCGGTAGAGAGCTGTCAGCAGGCCGATGGCGAGCGCGACGTTCATCGCCGGTCCCATGATCACCACAACGAACCTTTGCCATCGCGGCTTGGCCAGAAATTCGCCCGATTCGCCTTCGCGCACTTCTGCAGGGTCGTCGCCGGCCATTTTCACGTACCCGCCGAAGGGCAGAGCGCTGACGCGGTAATCCGTGTCTCCGCGCTTGAGACCGAAGAGTCGCTTGCCAAAGCCGAGCGAGAAAACCAGCACGCGGACGCCGAACGATTTGGCGGCAAGAAAATGTCCCAGTTCATGAATGAAGATCATGAAGCCCAGGACGAAACCAACCACCACCGCGTCCGTCAGAAAGCTGGACATATTCGGGTCCGTCTCCTCAAATCAGCAGGCTTGCTACCACGCCCCGGGCACGCTCGCGCGCCTCGCGGTCGCACTCAAAAGCTTCGTCCAAGGTATCAAAATGCACGCTCGGAGTGCCCCGCATGACCTGTTCGATGACACGGGGAATGCCCGAGAAACGCAGTCGCCGTGCCAAGAAAGCCTCCACCGCGATCTCGTCCGCCGCATTGAGAGCGCAGGGCATCGCCCCCCCCTCCTCCAGTGCCGTGCGAGCCAAATCCAGGCAGGGGAAGCGGCTGCAATCCGGTTTCTCGAAGTTCAGGCTGCCCACGGCGATCAAATCCAGCGCCAGCGAGTCGCCGTTGAATGCCAACCGTTCCGGAAACGTGAGCGCGTACTGGATGGGAAGGCGCATGTCGGCAACGGAGAGCTGGGCCATAATCGTACCATCTTGAAATTCTATCATGGAATGAACGACCGACTCGGGATGAATCATCACCTCGATTTGGGCCGAGGGAAGGCCGAAAAGCCAATGCGCCTCAATGACTTCCAGGCCCTTGTTGACCAAGGTGGCCGAATCGATGGTGATCCGCGAGCCCATCTTCCAGATAGGATGCTTCAAGGCCATCTCAGGAGTCACGGCATCGAACTCCTCACGTGGGGTTCTGAGGAAGGGCCCTCCGGAGGCCGTCAGGATCAGGCGGCGCACCTCCTGGCTGCGGCCAGCACGCAGGCACTGGTGGACGGCGCCGTGCTCGCTGTCAATGGGGAGGAGCTCGACCTTCCGTTCGGCCGCGGCCCGTGTGACAACCTCGCCGGCCACGACCAGCACTTCCTTGTTGGCGAGCCCGACCTGCTTTCCGGCGCGAATAGCCTCGTAGGTGGCGCGCAGCCCCGTTACACCGTGGGAGGAAGACACTACGAAATCGACTTCCGGCAGCGTCGCAGCCTCGACCTGGCCGGCGGTCTCCGCCACGATCCTCACCGGCTTCCTATAGCCGGCCGCTTTGAGCCGCTCGCGCAAGGGTGCGACGCAGTCGAGCCTCCCGACGGAAACGACCTGGGGCTCGAACTCCCGAACCTGCTCCGCCAGCAACTCCAGGTTCTTGCCCGCGGCCAGGGAAACAACCCGGGACCTGCCCGGCAGGCTTCTCACCACGCGGAGCGAGTTCTGCCCCACGGAGCCCGTGGATCCCAGGATGCACAATCCTTTAGTCATCGCCAAAAATCTTTGAGCGCGAGTGCCAGCCACAGGGCAGGCGCTCCGAACAGCAGGCTATCAATCCGGTCGAGGAGCCCGCCATGGCCCGGCAAGATCGCGCCAGAGTCTTTGAGGGCGGCTCCTCGTTTCATGGCCGACTCCGCAAGGTCGCCCACCTGGCCTGCGACCGCGACTAGCACTGCCAACAGGATAACCGTTTCCAGGTTGGCTGTCTGCCAGAACCAATGAGCAAAGCCCCCGGCCACCAGCAGACTACCCGCCAAGCCGCCGAGTCCGCCCTCCACGGTCTTCTTCGGCGAAACGCGAGGAAAGAGCAAGTGGCGTCCCAAGGTTCGTCCCACAAAAAAGGCGCAAATGTCACCTAACCAGATGACCAGGAACAGAAAGAATAGCAGCTTTCGGCCCTCGACGGACCCGGACTGACGCATCGGGATAAGACATGACATTCCGAGGCCAATGTAGACAAAACCCAGAACTGTAGTGGACACAGCGCCGACGTAATCCTTCAAATCGACTGCGGAGAGGAGACCAAGGCCCAGAGTCAGCAGAATGAGGAGAATTAGCACAGTCAGCGTTGGGTTCACCGGAAGGAGAAACCCCGCCCCTTGGGCAAGGCACACCGCCGCACTGCCCACGTATCCCATCGGAGCGAGGGGTTTAAATCCGGCGTGCCGGCAGATCTTGAAGTACTCATAAAGCGCGCGCTCGACCACCAGCAATACCGCCATCAGAAAGAGCCACGGGGGAGACCAGCCAATCAGGTAGATGACTGGCGGGAAAAGGACCAGGGCGGTCAGGATGCGTGATTTCATGGAAAATGTCGGGGCGGCGGGCCGCCGCGGCGGCTCAATGGGCGGACACTCCGGCCGCGAGGCTCAACCCAGACCCAGGCCCCCGTACCGGCGCTCGCGCTTCTGGAAATCGCGAATGGCCTGGAACAAATCATTCTGGGTGAAGTCCGGCCAGAGCGTATCGGTCACCCAAATCTCGGAATACGCCACCTGCCACAACAGAAAGTTGCTCAGCCTCAGTTCGCCGCTCGTGCGAATGAGCAGATCGGGATCGGGGACATCGTGCGTATAGAGATATCGGCTCAGGGTCGCTTCATCGATTTGGATCGTTCCGTCGTGCCTGAGCTCCTCGGCCAGCGCGCGGACGGCATCAACCACTTCGGCGCGAGCTCCGTAATTGAGCGCCAAGGTCAACCGCGTCCCGGTATTTCGGCTCGTCTTCTCGAGGGCGGTCTGGAGGTCCGCCCGGACCGGCTTGGGCAGGTCCGCGATGCGCCCGATGACACTCAGCCGGATGTTTTGCCGGTTGAGTTCCCCGATTTCCTTCCTGAGGTATTCCCGGAGCAACGCCATCAGGAGCTTGATTTCGGTCTGCGGGCGCTTCCAGTTTTCCGCCGAGAAGGCGTACAGCGTCAGGTAAGGAACGCCCAGACGCGCGCAGGCTTCCACCGCCTGGCGGACGGCCCGGATTCCGGCGCGGTGCCCGGCGATGCGTGGGAGCCGCCGCTTTCTGGCCCAGCGTCCGTTGCCATCCATGATGATGGCGATGTGTTGGGGCAGCCGCTCCAGGTCAATCTGCGCCAGAAGATCCGCTTCGAGGAGTTCAGTCTTCACCACAGCCTGCAGGCCAAAGGAATGACTGCATTGAGAACCTCAAAGTAGCATACCCCCCCCTTGACCGCAAGCCGCAGGGTATCCGCGAAGACACAAAGCAAGGTAGCGCCGAGCTGGTCTGTGGCTCTGCGGGTTTCCAGGCGGGACGGCACAGAGCGTAGCTCCGCGTTTTGGCGTTATACTCCGCCACATGGCGAAGCGAGTAGCAAGGTAACGCAGACCTCCGTCTTTGAGGTCTGCGGCTTGTCCACGATGAACCAAGAAAGAGCCGCGGACCTCCACAGCAGGTCCGCGCTACGCGCTTCGGGAGCACGTAGGGAGACACGCCGGTCAGACGGGCAGGCGGCCCGGGAAGAACGAACTGACCAGCAGGAGGGCCGTGAGCGCGATCATCAGGACACAGGTTGTATAACCCGCAATGTTGAAGAAGCGCGTGTTCCGGTAGTCGCCCATCAAGTCCCGGCGGTTGGAGAGGCGGAGCATGAAGATCAGCACGCAGGGGAGCAGAATGCCATTGGCGACCTGCGAAAGCAGGATGATCGGAACCTGCTGGGACTCCCGTAACCAGACGACGATGAGCGCACCCAGAACGATAAGCGCGGTATAGAGCCAGTAGAAGATCGGGGCTTCCCGAAAGCGCTTGTCGAGGCCCGATTCCAGCCCCAGGCCTTCGCAGACGTAGTAAGCGGTGGACAACGGCAGAATGCACGCCGCAAAAAGCGAGGCATTCACCAGGCCGAAGGCAAACAGAATCTCCGCGCCGTGTCCGGCCAGCGGCCGCAGCGCCAGCGCCGCGTCGGCGGCGTTCGAGATGTGCCGCTCGCCGCTGACAAAAATCGTGGAGGCGCAGGCGACGACGATGAAAAACGCCACCGCATTCGCCATGACGCAGCCGATAATCACATCCCAGCGTGCCAGCGCATAGTGCTTGATCTTGATCCCCTTCTCGACAACTGCGGCCTGCTGATAGAACTGCATCCAGGGGGCGATCGTGGTACCCACGAGGCCGATCATCATATAGAGGTAGCCCCTGTCAAAATGGAACGAAGGTTTGACCGTGCTGATCAGAGCATGCGTCCAGTCGGGGTTCGCGAAGAAGCACGAAATCGGATAGGCGATGTAGAACACGCAGGCAGCCAGAAAAACATTCTCGACGACGCGGTGAGTCCCCCGCACCACCAGCAGCCACACAAACAGCGCGCCGACGGGAACAGCGATGAACCGGCTGGCCCCGAAGAGCCCCATCCCCGAAGCCAGTCCGGCGAAATCCGCCACCGTATTCCCAAGGTTCGTGACCAAGAGAAGGCCCATCAGGATGAAGGTGGTACGGAATCCATACTCTTCCCGAATCAAGTCCGCCAGCCCCTTACCGGTCACCACGCCCATGCGCGAGTTCATCTCCTGGATAACGACCAGCGCAACCATGATGGGCACGAGCGTCCAAAGCAGCGAGTAGCCGTAACTCGCCCCCGCGACGGAGTACGTGTAGATGCCGCCCGCGTCGTTGTCCACGTTCGCCGTGATGATCCCCGGTCCCACCACGGCGAAGATGAGTACGAAGCTTCTCCGCCAGCGCCGGAGTCGTTCGCGGTTCGTTGCCACGCTTCGCCTGCCTTGTCCTTACTTTCGATTCACCATCAACTCGAGCACGTCGTCGGAGGCGACCACGCCGAGCAGGTGGCCTTTCTCATCTACGACGGGGAGCGTCACCAGATTGTATTTATGGAACAAGTCCACCACTTCCTTCTGGTCGGCATGGAAAGGGAGCGAGACCAGCGGCTCCGCCGCCAGATCTTTGAGCGGCGTCGATGACTCTGCCAGTAGAATCCGCGCCAGCGGCACGGCGCCCGTCAAGGCCGCCTCCGAATTGACCAGATAAACCACGTGGATGGATTCAATGGGGCCCTCAAAATTCTTGAGGGCCGCAATCGCGCCTTCGATAGTCGCCGTCTCGCCCACAAATACAAATTCATTCGTCATGAGCGCGCCGGCGGTATTTTCCTCAAACCCCAACAATTCGCGAACCTCCTCGGCCTCTTCCTTGTCCATGTCAGCCAGGACGACGGCTGAGGTCTCGGGAGGCATCTGCTGGAGCACGTCGGCGGCTTCGTCGGGAGGCATCTCCTCCACAATATCCGCCGCTCTGTCCGCCGGGATGCTCTCGAGGAAGTCAGCCTGCATGCGGGTGGGGATTTCCGAAAGGGCAGATGCGGCAGTCTCGTCGTCCAGCGATTCAATGACAGCCTTCTGCTCGTCGCGGCTCAATTCCTCCAAGATTTCCCCGATGTCGGCCGGGTGGAGTTCCGCCAGGCGGTCGTAGGAAATGCGCAGCTTGAGCCGCCGCCCCGGGTCGGGCTCGATAAGATTCACGAACTCCCAGGGAATGCTCTTGGATGAAAAAACCGAACTCACGGTGCGCAAAGTGTGTTTGGCCATCGTGCCCTGAAGCAGTCTTCGGACCGCCGCAGCCAGGCCCACATTGACCGCTACGACGCGCAGTTCCGTATGACCAATGGTGGGCTGGATATCAAAATCGACGTCGTTTACCCGCACGACCTTGCGGTTGTCAACGTCGATGATCTGCTGATCGAGGATATCCTTCTTCACGTGCAGCAACCCCTCATCGGGCGCATAACAGCGAACTTCCTCTCGCGGGACGCAAGTCTGCCCGGCGCGAACGGAAAGCGACTGCAATTGCTCATGGGTGACGCAAACCAGGTTATTCTTGGGGCCCCTCACCAGATAAGAGGCTACCCGCAGCGAATTCTGGCTGGGATCGACGCACAGGTCCACCAAGCGGCCCAGGTATTCGCCCTTCACGCCATACATCGGGAGGTTTTCCAGCTCGCTGAAATAGATCATTTCTGTCCTTTCCGGCGCGCCCGAGCGGCCCTAATGGCACGGTATGGCGTGCCTTTCTCCAGTCCCCGCTAGACTCTGAGCCCAGTTCTGCCTCCCCCCAGCCAAGGTCTCCTCCCCCCAAACCAAAAACCCCGTGGAAGCCAAAGGCTCCACGGGGCAATTTCACCCGCCGCCGGGCGATCCGGCGGATGCATCAACCCCCTGGTGTGAGCTTTGGCTCCACACAACGTGCTGTCCCGCCGCCGCGGGCCAGAGCCACTTTAGGCAAAGCCTTAAGCCGACCGTGCCTGCTCCACCCGTTGGCCCGTCTCCGGGTTTCTGGGCAGTGGCTTCAATTTGCGTGGTAACCTCGCCTAACGAGGTCAACATCGGTTTTTGGCTGTCGTCCGGCGACCTCCGACAAAAACCTTCCAACTCTTCTTATTACGAGTGCCATCGGCCTTTGTCAAGAAAAAAGGCGTCCATAATCGCAGAATTTGCAAGGATTAGTGCGCGGAAGGGGGAAACCAAGCCCACAGGATCCAAACCTGCTTCGGAGGGGTGCCCCGACGGGGTCTTCGCTATCCCCTTTTCAGCAGCCGCCGGGCGACGCGAGGTTCGCCACGCACAGCTAGATATCGCCCCACTCCCCGACAACCCTGCCTCTGCCCTGCTTCGGGCCCGCAGAGCCTCAGCACGGCGTTACTTGGTCAGGCCCATCGCCCACTGGATGCCTTTCAGGAGCATGTCCTGATAGCGCTGGTCTTTCCACACCCAGTCATCGTGGCCGAGCCCGTTGTAATAAACCCGCCCCTTCCCGAAAGGCCGCGTCCAGCAAATCGGCCAGCCGTAGTAACGATGCATCACTCCCTCTTTCTTGAGGTCGACGGAGGAGGGGTCCAATCGCAGCAGGACGTGCGAGTCTTTAGCCTGGAAATCGCTGACCTGGTAAATCTCGTCGTTAATCTGAAAGGATTTCCCCAGAAAGCCTACGATAGGGCTCGACGGGTCGGCGACTTCAACCGTCACCATCTGGTGCCAGGGGTGGCCATTGAAATAGCCGCCGATGAGCTCACCAAACTCACCCCACATGTAAAAGGTATCGGTTGCGCTGTGCACGCCGATGAAGCCGTGTCCGCCGCGCACAAAATCGATGAAATCCTTCTTCTGCTCATCGCTCATGGGCAGTTCGCCCGTGGTGTTGAACATCACAGCGTCATAGTTCTTCAGGTTGTCTTTTGTGAACGCGGCACAGTCTTCGGTGACCGTGGTCTCAAAGGCTCCGGACTTCTCGCCGAGCTCCTTCACGATTTGCTTGGAGAGCTCCACGGATTCGTGGTGATAACCCTTTGTCAGCGTCATGTAAAGCAGCTTGCCTTTCTTCGCCGGTTTCGCACTGGAGATGGGCGTGCCTTCGAGGCAGATGAAGCCCCCAACCGCAACCAGCAGGAGGAGAGACAGTCCATATCTGCGCATAATCGCTCCTTGTTCGAGAAATCGGATTTCAGGATTCGGACTCAGCGTTCGACCAACGACAGCTCAATGCGGGGGCTCAGCTTCTTGACCCGCTCGTCTGCGCGGCGGCCTTGGCAGCGAGCGCTTTGGCAACCTCCCGGCAGAACGCGGGGAGGTCCGTCGGCACGCGCGAAGTGATCAGGTTGCCGTCCACAACGACTTCCTCATCGACGTATTGGGCGCCAGCATGAATCATGTCGTCCTTGATGGCCTTGAAGCAGGTCGCCTTGCGGCCGCGGACGATATCGGCCGAACAGAGAACCCACCCGGCGTGGCAGATGGCGGCAACGATTTTCCCCGCCTTGTCCATCTCGCGGACAAGTTTCAGGACGCGCTCGTCCTGGCGCAGCGCGTCTGGCGCCCAGCCGCCCGGGACGATCACGGCATCGAGGTCGGCGGCGCTGACCTCAGCGATGGATTTGTCGGACACCACCGGGTAACCTTTCTTGCTCGTGTATGTTTTCCCCGCCGCGTCGCCCACGGCGACCGTCTTGGCGCCGTCCTCGCGAAATCGCAACAGGGGATACCACACTTCCATCTCCTGGTAGAGGTCGGCGACCAACACGGCGATTCTCTTCCCTTCCAGGCGCATGGCCTTGCTCCTCCTGTGGATTTCGAATCGTATGCTATCACAACCCCGAGAAAAGGGGACGATGGAAGCCACCGGATCTTGCCGGGCCTGTCGCGACACCTAGCCGCTGCGGGATCGCGAGCGCCACCCCTTGTCGCCCTGCATATACACATTGTTGGAAGGAACAGACCGGCGTGCCATAATACTCAGCTTTTCTGGCGGTACGTGTAGGTGCGCGACAAAATCAGCGAGAGCAGGAATGAAACTATGGGGACCAAATCGGCAATTGTCTTTGTCCTTTGTTTATTCAGCGCTGTCACGTTTGCACAGGAGTCTCGTCCTCCCGAGAAGGCCGTCGTTCTCAGGGCGGCGCATATACTCGATGTCCGCACAGGGCGGATGCTCGACGGTCAAGCGGTACTGATCCAGGGCGACCGGATCGTCAAGGTTGGGCCAGCCGATCAAATCACTGCACCCGCAGGCGCGGAAGTCATCGACCTGGGCGCGGCGACACTGCTTCCCGGCCTGGTTGACTGTCACGTTCATCTGACCAGCGATCCCGAAGATGCCGGCCTGAAGGGTTTGACGATCTCGGTGCCGCGCGAAGCCTTGAAGGGCGCCAGAAACGCGCGCCGCACGCTCCAAGCCGGCTTCACCACCGTGCGCAATGTGGGCGCCGGCGGGTTTTCGGATGTCGCTCTGCGGGACGCGATTGACGCGGGTGATATCCCCGGCCCGCGCATCATCCCCGCGGGCCCGGCACTGGGCTCAACGGGCGGCCACTGCGACGAAAACTATCTGGCTCCTGAGTTTGCCTACCGCGACGAGGGTGTCGCGGACGGCGTGCCAGCCGTCCTCGCCAAAACGCGCGAGGTCGTCAAGTACGGCGTCGGGGTCGTCAAGTTCTGCGCCAGCGGCGGGGTCTTCTCCAAAGGCGACCTCCCCGGGACCACACAATACAGCATGGAAGAGATGACTGCGTTGGTGGCAGAGGCCCATCGCCAGGGCCGCAAGGTCGCCGCGCACGCCCACGGCACCCAGGCCATCATCGACGCCACCAACGCGGGCGTGGATTCCATCGAACACGGCAGCTTGATCGACGACGAGGGCATCCGCGTCATGAAGCAGCATGGGACGTACCTTGTGGCGGACGTGTACAACGATGATTTCATCCTCGGAGAGGGCAAGCAGCGCGGCTTCACCGACGAAATGCTGGAGAAAGAACGCTCCCTCGGCCAGAAGCAGCGCGAGGGATTCCGCAAGGCCGCTCAGGCGGGAGTGAAGATCGCTTTCGGGACGGACGCGGGCGTGTACCCGCACGGGTGGAATGCCAAACAGTTCGCCGTCATGGTGAAGTACGGCCTGACGCCGCTCCAGGCTATCCAGTCCGCGACCGTCAGTGCCGCGGATTTGCTCGGCTGGTCCGACCGCGTGGGCTCGATCGAGCCGGGGAAGTTTGCCGACTTGATTGCCGTCGAAGGCGACCCCCTCGCCGACGTCACGTCCCTTGAACATGTAAAGTTTGTGATGAAGGATGGTCAGGTGATCAAAAACGAGCAGCAAAGGTAGAATTCGGTCCGACTCCCGAAGGGCTGGAAATCTTGTATAGTCCCCCGACTCCCTCGCGGCCAGCCCATATTGGGCTTGTCGCCCCGCTTCTATCCCCGGAGAGTATCTTCACACTGCTTCTGATTGAAGTTGCATGCTGAACTTGTGAAGCGTAGAGAGGGCGATATGAAAGTCGACAAACGAATGGGTCGGCGAAGGTTCCTGCAGGACTCTACCGCACTGGTGGGTGCCGGGTCGTTGCTCGGCGGTCCGAGTCAACCCGCGCCGACGGCTGCCTTAGACACATCCGCTGAGAATCTCAAAGCGCGAGAGTCTTACCTGCAAATGCTGGCGAGATTTGAGCCCACACAAACTGTCTGGATCATGGTCGGGCCGGAGTCTGGCTTCAAAGAGCAACTGGCGTCCCGAGAGTTGGCGCGCGGTCTGCGCAACCTGGGTTTGGCGCACGCACCCATCGAAGCCGAGCGAGGAACTGCGGAACCGAGCGCCTCCGATTTCGTTTTCCGCCTTGAAGTAAACGGGCAAGCCTTTCAGCACCCCGATGCTTACGAGATTATCCAGGAGAAGGAGACCGACAAGGCACCGCGCGCGCGACTTACTGGTTCCACCCCCCAGGCGGTTCTCTACGCGGTCGCCGACTTCCTGGAGCGCCAGGGTGCGTTTTTCGGCTTGGACGGAGAGATTTATCCGCTAGAACCGGCGAAAGCGCTAAATCTCCCTCCGCTCAATCAACCCTGGCAAGCGCAACCACGATTCGCAACCAGAGGCTTGGTACCGTGGCCGGACTTCTTGAACTGCATCACAGTCTTCAATCGCGAGGATCTGCGCGCTTACCTGGAAGCCATGTTGCGCATGCGCTTCAACACACTCGGCATCCACGTGTATTCCGGCGCCGACCAATGGACCGAATCGTTTCTGTCTTTTGAATACGCCGGCGCCGGACACCTGGCCTTCACCGACACGAGCGCGACAAACCGCTGGGGCTATTTGCCGGAGCGCACCTCGCGCTACGGCATGGGCGCAGCGGACTTTTACGAGAGCGAGGTTTTCGGTTCCGAAGCCACGACGCGGGCTCGGAATTGTTGGGAAGCGGAGGAGTTCGCTCAGGAACTCTGGGGCGAAGCCTTTCGCTACGCGCGCGAGCTCGGTATTCGAACCGGCGTGGGCTTCGAGCCTTATCAGATTCCCGATGAAATTTTCCGCGCCACCCCGCCCGAAGCGCGGGTCGAGAAGAAGGAGAAGATACCAGGGCCTCGGCTCGACCCGGAGTCGGTCGCGGCGCGAGACATCCTGGAGACCAGGCTTGCTCGGCTGCTCGAAACCTACCCCACCGTTGACTTCGTTTGGCTGTGGGAGGATGAAGACATGAGCTGGGCCAGCCAGAAGACCGACTTCGCGGCCTTCCACCGCCAATTGCCGGAAGACATCGTGTTCTCCTCTTTGACCGACAACCTGGGCTGGGACCCGGTCAACGAGGAATTCGCGAAACTCGAGGGGCGCGAGCGCTGGCCCATTCCCTGGCTGGAAGACGACCCCGCGATGTGGCTGCCGCAGTTTCATGTCAACCGTTTCGTCGAAGACATGGACCGCGCCCAAAAGTTCGGCTGCCAAGGGCTGTTGGGCATCCACTGGCGGCACCGCATCATGGACATCAACGCGGGTTTCCAATCCCGGTATTCCTGGGATAATGCCCTGCGGCCTGAGCAGTTCTACCGCGCCTATAGCCAAGCATTGGTCCGGCCCGCCGTGGCCGAAAAACTTGCCCAAGTCCTTAGCGAAACAGATCGCGATCGCCGGATCCTCTGCTCATTCACGGGGGAAATCCAAGACGGCCACCACCAGATCCACGAATATTCGGGCGACTACGATGAGGCGTTCCAGTTCTGGAACGGTTATGAACCGCCTGATGACATCAGAAACTCCCAAGCGGAAGTTGCCCGCGCACTGCGGGCATTGAAAGACTCCGCCTCCAGTCCCGCCGAAGTCGAACGCCTTAACTATCTGGCGCGGCACGTGGAGTTCCTCGTCCCCTACGCCGAGTCTTGGTCGCTGGCGTTTCACCTTCACGAGGCGCTCCAGCAAGCTGCCGAATTGAAAAAGCAAGGCAAGTCGGAGGAGGCGCGAAAGAAGGTGATGGACGAGGGCGTTCCGTTGTGGTTAAAGCTCGCGCCCTTGGTGCGCGAAGCCATTCTTGACTTTCAGGAAATCGTCAGCACCAGGAACGATCTCGGAACGCTCGCCTCGATGCATAACAAATACGAGCGGCTGGCACTCTTCCGCCTGCGCGCCTCGATGAAGGAGTTTCTGGGCGAGCTGCCCCCCGAGATAGAAAGCCTGGCGCAGAGTGTGCGCCGGCCGGATTCCGGTGCCGCGCCACGTGTCTTCATACCGACCCGCCCGACATCTCTCCGGCGGGGCGAACAAGTGCGAATCTTCGCTGTTGCCCCAGGGGGAGACAGCGTTTCACGCGTCACGCTCTTCAGTCGCCCGGCAGCGACGGAAGTCTGGAGCAAGAACCCCATGACGCTCGTCGGCCGGAGAACCTTTGAGGCTCATCTCCAAGCCGCCACGGCAGCGACCCCTTTGCTCGACTATTACGTCGAGGCGGAGATCCGCTCACCGGGAAGCAGATCCCAGGTCACAGCGCCTCTTGAGGCGCCCGCGAGGTTCTATACCGTCACATTGTGGTAATTGCGGGCTCACGCTGCTGCGGCTACCTGCGATCGCGCAACACGGGAAATCACCGCCGCAAAGAATCCGTCCATGGCGTGCAGATCAGGTCGGGTGCGGAAATAGCCCCTTGAGTCGAAAAGGGCCGCGAGCCCGGGAAATTCCGAAGATAGCTCAGCAGCAGAAAGTGGGCGGCAACCTTCCGCCTCGCGCAGAACTCGCTCGACCACCTGCTCGTTCTCTTCCGGCTCGAGTGAGCAAGTCGAATAAACGAGGCGCCCACCCGCCGCAAGAAGCGGGAGCGCGTTCTGCAGAATCCTCCGCTGCAATTCCGAGAACCTCGCAAGGTCCTGGGGCTTAAGCCGCCACTTAATCTCCGGATTGCGCGCCAGCGTTCCCGTCCCGGAGCACGGGACGTCCACGAGAATTCGATCAAAACAGCCGGCAAACGGCAGCTCGCGCGAAGCATCCAGGCGAACCCTGTGGAGGCGTATGGAAGCGGGAATCCGGCCGCTCAGGAGCCGCTTCATCGTGCGCAGGCGTCGCGCGCTCAGGTCGCCGGCCACCAGCGTGCCCTCGCCGAGCGCCACGGCCAGTTGATGGGCTTTGATCCCGGGCGCGGCGCAGAGATCGAGGATGCGCTGGCCCGCTTGCGGAGCCACCAGACTCGCGACGAGCTGCGAAGCCTCATCCTGAATGACCACGTCACCGTCGCGGAAGGTGTCTGAGGAAAGGGTATTTCCGGATAGCACGCGAAGCGCCTGGGTCGAATACTTCCCGAATGCAGTCTGAATCCCTTCGCGCGCCAACTGCTGACGCACTTCCTCGCGCTCGCCCCGAACAACCCGCAATGTCGTAGGAGGGACGGTGAGTCCCGCCAGTGCCAGGGAATCTGCTGCCCCTTTGCCGTACGCCTGCTCCCAGCGTTCGAACATCCAGGCCGGGAACGATCGCCGGGCCGCAGCAACAAGTTCGGCGCCCGGTTTACCGGCGACCGATTTTATGGCGTGCCACTTCGCCGGCTGGCATTTTCGCAGCACCGCATTCACGAGTCCCGCCGCCGAACGCTTTCTCGCCGCCTTGGTCAATTCCACAGCTTCATTGACCACCGCGGATTTGGGAATTTTCTCCAGGAAGCGAATCTGGTAGATCCCGAGACGCAGGATTGTGGCAACCTCGGGATCGAAGTATCGGAGTGCCTTACCAGAGAGCCGTTCGAGCTGGTAGTCGAGTTCGCCTCGCCAGCGTAGCGTGCCCATCACGAGCTCGGTCGCGAGTCGTCGATCCGCTTCCTTCATCGCCTCGGTATCCCTGCCCTGGAGCAGGTCCACGGCGAAGGCGTGCCCCCCTTCGACACAGTCCAGGATGTGAAATGCGGCTTGGCGGGCAGGTGCAATGCGCATTGCGGAACCGCGAATCGTGAACTACAAATCTCACACGGGAACAACTTGATGCAGAAGGGACCCAGACGAGTTAGTCATTCATAATTCAGAATTCAGAATTCAAAATTCGCCCAGACGTTCGCCGGGTTGGAGGTGGACCCCGTTCAAGAAGTCGCGGGCGGAGAGACGCTTCCGTCCTTCGAGTTGGACTTCCTTCACCTCGAGTTGTGTTCCCTGTCCGCACGCGACTGAGAGCTTCCCCGCCCCGCCGAGGAGAGTTCCAGGCGAAAGCTCGCTCGGAGGAGCGTCGGCGACCACAGCGGACCAGATATGCAGATTCTTGCCACGAAAGATCGAATAAGCTCCCGGCCAGGGCCGCAAACCCCGCACGCGACAGGAAATTTCCCGTGCCGGAAGGCTCCAGTCAATCCGGCCGTCCTCTTTCTTGAGCATGGGCGCCATCGTCGCCTGCGAGTGGTCTTGCGGCTGAGGCGTGATCTCACCTCGTTCGAGGCCGCGGAGCGTTTCGATCATCAAGTCCGCACCGATTCTGCTCAGAGATTCGGAAAGCGTCTCGGTCGTGTCGTCTTCCCGGATCGGAATCTCGCGCACGAGCAGGATGTCGCCCGTGTCCATGCCGGGATCAATCTTCATCGTGGTCACCCCGGTGACCGTTTCTCCTCGGATGATAGCCCATTGAATGGGCCCCGCGCCGCGATACTTGGGAAGCAGCGAAGCGTGGAGATTGATGCAGCCCAACCGCGGCAACTCGATCATCCACGGCGGAATGATGCGGCCGTAAGCGACCACAACGATGGCGTCGGGATGATATTTGGAAAGGAACTCCTGCGTGGCCGGGTCCTTCAGCTTGGCCGGTTGAAATACTTGAATCCCGGCTCGCTGCGCCACCAGCTTGACCGGCGGAGGCTTGACTTCATAGCCGCGCCCCGAGGGCTCATCCGGTTGCGAAACCACCAGCTCGATGGTGAATCCTTCCGCGAGCAGCTTCTCCAGGGTGGGGACGGCGAAATGAGGCGTGCCGCAAAAAATGAGATTCATTCGTCAGTTGTCCGTAGTCCGTTGTCAGTTGTCCACGGTCTGTTCCGCGTCGTTTCTCACAACGGACGACGGAC
Source organism: Terriglobia bacterium (assembly GCA_020072905.1). GTDB lineage: Bacteria > Acidobacteriota > Terriglobia > UBA7540 > UBA7540 > JAIQGB01. The sequence goes on from JAIQGB010000034.1 coordinate 19,984, forward strand.
CACGGACCCCTGACAACGAACAGCCGCGCGATACCCGCGTCAGATTACCATTCGCCTGCTTTCATCAACTTCTTGATCTTCCGCTTGATCGAGTCGCGCTTGAGCATGCTGAGGTGCTGGATGAAGAGCGTGCCATCGAGATGATCCGTTTCGTGGCAGAAGGCGCGCGCCAGCAGGCCTTCGCCGGTCATCTCAAATTCTTCCCCGTCGTCACGATAACCGGATTTACGAGCACCAGCTTGCTTTTGGGGTCTTCGCCGGAGGTCACGTCGATGACGCACAACCGCTTGGAGATGCCGATTTGCGGGCCCGCGAGCCCTACGCCGTTCGCCGCGTACATGGTCTCGAACATATCGGCGACCAGCTTCTCCAAGTCACCGTCGAAAACCGTCACCGGCTCGGCGGGCAGTTCCAACACTTTCTGGCCGTATTTGACGACGGGATAAATCATTGCCAGTTGTCAGTCGTCAGTTGTCAGTGGTCAGTGACAGCAGACTCGATCGCGCATTCCTGCTCAGAACTCTCGAACTTGTTTCATGTAGGCTGCAAAACTCCGCCGCGTTTCTTCAAGCGAATCTCCGCCGAACTTCTCCAACAACGCGCGCGCGAGCACCAGCGCCACCATGGCTTCGCCGATGACGCCCGCTGCGGGCACCACGCACACATCGGAGCGCTCGTAGGCGGCCTTCACCGGCTCCTTGCTCTCGAGGTCCACGGATTCGAGCGGCTGCCGCAGTGTGGAAATGGGCTTCAGGTAGCCCCGCACTACAACGTCCTCGCCGTTCGTGATGCCGCCCTCCAATCCTCCGGCGCGATTCGAGGGGCGCGTGAAACGCGAGGCCTCGCGGCTATAGCCGATCTCGTCGTGAACTTTCGAACCGAAGGTCGCGGCGTTCTCGATCCCGGTGCCGATTTCGACGCCTTTGACGGCCTGAACGGACATCACCGCCTGCGCCAGTTGCCCGTCCAGTTTCTCGTCCCACTGCGCGCACGAGCCGAGCCCGGGTGGCACGCCGCGCGCCACAACCTCGAAGGTCCCACCCACGGTGTCGCGCGCCTTGGTTGCCTCATCCACTTGCGCCTTCATGCGCGCCTCAGTTTCCGCATCGACGCAGTTGAGGGCGATCTCCGCCCGCTCGCGCAGCGCCAGGATGCGCTCGAACGGCACCGGATCAGTTGTCATGGCAACGCTGCCGACGGCCACTACGTGGCTGGCCACTTCAATCCCAAATTCTTTCAGGAAAAGCTTGGCCAACGCGCCGAGCGCCACGCGCGCCGCGGTTTCGCGGGCACTCGCGCGTTCCAGCACGTAGCGCGCGTCGCGCAGATTGAACTTCAGGCAGC
>JAIQGB010000035.1 GCA_020072905.1 Terriglobia bacterium
AGGGCGTGGAACTGGGCGAAGAAGGCTCGGTCGGACTCATCACCTACATGCGCACGGATTCGACGCGCGTGGCCGAGAGTGCGCTCGCCGCGGCGCGCGAATACATCCGCAAGAGTTTCGGCGCGGCCTATCTGCCTCCGGAAGCCATTCGCTACCGGAGCAAAAAGGGCGCCCAGGACGCGCATGAGGCCATCCGGCCCACCGCCGTCGAACGCACCCCCGACTCCGTCCGCTCCTATCTTGGGCCCGACGAATTCAAACTCTACAAACTCATCTGGCAACGCTTTGTGGCGTCACAAATGAATCCCGCGATCTTAGAGTTGACGACCATCGACATTGAAGCTGGGGACTACGTTTATCGAGCGACCGGGTCAGTTCTGAAATTCAATGGTTTTCTGGCCGTTTATGAGGAGGGCAAAGATGAGAAAACAGACTTGGAAGAAGATGAGGATTTGAAACACCCATTGCCATTGCTCAAGGTCGGAGAGAAGCTGCGGTTACGCAAGCTCCATCCCGAACAGCATTTCACCGAGCCGCCGCCGCGCTTCAACGAGGCCACGCTGGTGAAGGCGCTGGAAGAGAAAGGTATCGGGCGGCCTTCGACCTACGCGCAAATCCTGACCGTCATCCAGAACCGAGAATACGTGAACAAACTCCAGGGCCGTTTCTTCCCCACCGAGCTCGGCATGGTGGTGAGCGATCTGCTGGTGAAGAATTTCAGCGATATCTTCGACGTCGCTTATACCGCGCGCATGGAAGAGGAACTCGACGAGGTGGAGGAAGGTAAGCTTACCTGGACCGAAGCGCTCAAAGAGTTCTACTCCAAATTCAAGCGCGACCTGCGGCTCGCCGAGCGGGAGATGGAAGACGTGAAGGGCGAGGGCATCGCGACGGACGAGAAATGCGAAAAGTGCGGCAAGCCGATGGTGGTGCGCCTCGGGCGCAACGGCGCGTTCCTTGCCTGCACGGGCTATCCCGATTGTGACGGCACGAGCGACCTGACGCCGGAGCTGGCGGCGAAATTCGGCACGGGCGGCCCGCCCGCCCCGGACGTTGCCCAACAAAACTGTGAGAAGTGCGGCAAGCCGATGGCCGTCAAGCGCGGCCGGTTCGGATACTTCCTCGCCTGCACCGGCTACCCCGAGTGCCGCAACACCAAGAAGATCGTCATAAAAGAGGGCACGGCGACGGCCGTCCAGGACAAAGTACTTGATGAAAAGTGCCCCGAATGTGGCAACAACCTCGTGATCAAGCACGGCCGTTACGGCGAGTTCACCGCCTGCAGCAATTACCCCACCTGCAAATACGTGAAGAAGGAAACGATCGGAATCCCCTGTCCGGAGAAAGGCTGTACTGGGGAAATCGTGGTGCGCCGCACGCGCCGGCGGAAAACCTTTTACGGTTGCAGCCGCTATCCTGAATGTAAGTTTACTGCCTGGGACAAGCCCGTCGCCGAACCCTGCCCCGATTGCGGCTCGCCCATCCTGCTCGAGAAACTCAGCAGGAAATCCGGCCCGGTCCGCTACTGCCCCAACGAAGCCTGCAAGTACGAGCACGCTGTGGCGTGAACGGCAGTCAGCAGTTAGCAGTCCGCAGTCGGCAGCAAGAACTGCAGGGCATTGCTATTTGGCGCTCGCTGTTGACTGTCAACCGCCGACTGTCGACTGCTCTTCTCATCTTTCCCAGAGGCTGGAAACGGGCAGGTTCAGACCGGGGAACAAAGGCGAAATCAACGTGTCACCGAAGCCGAGGCTGGCGGCGAGGTCGTAATTGCCGAGATGCAACCGGAAGACTTCAACGGTTTTCACCCAGGGATCGATCCGCCAGAATTCGGGCACACCGTGGAGCGCGTATTGTTTGGGCTTGATCTCGCGATCCAGTCGGGAAGACGATTCTGACAGGACTTCCACGACCAGGTCGGGCGGCCCGGATAGGTTCTTCTCTCCAATGATATGTAGCCGGGCTTGGCAGACAAAGAGCACGTCGGGCTCAAGTACCGTGATGTCCGTGAAAACGACGTCCAGCGGCGCGACATAAACCTCCCCCAGACGGTGCTGTTTCACATGCTCCCAGAGCCTTGCAAAGAGATTGCCGATGATTCGCTGGTGAAGGGGAATGGGTGAAGGGGTCACGAAGAGCTCTCCATCCACGATCTCGTACCGATTTCCGTCGTTGGGGAAGTGCTGCAAGTCCTCGTAAGAGAACTTGGTCGTGATGCGCATAGAGGGATTATAACACCCCCTTGCCGCACTGTTATAATGGGCGCAAGTGAGAGTGGGCGTGAGACCTGTCATCATCGCGGGCGGAGGACTGGCGGGCAGCGAAGCGGCGTGGCAACTGGCCGAGCGGGGCATTCCCGTCACCCTCTACGAGATGCGGCCCGCGCGCTTGACCCCCGCCCACAAGACCGACAAACTCGCCGAGCTTGTCTGCAGCAATTCGCTCAAGTCGAACGCGCCGGCCTCAGCTTCGGGTTTGCTCAAGGAAGAATTGCGGCGCGCTGGTTCGCTGTTGCTGCGCTCGGCCGACGCCACGGCCGTCCCCGGAGGTTCGGCGCTGGCCGTGGATCGCGAGCGCTTCGCAGATGCGGTCACCACTGCGCTTCGCGGACATCCGCTCATCACGCTCCGGCGCGAGGAGTTCTGCAGGATTCCTCCCGACTCCTTGACCCTCATTGCGACGGGCCCCCTCACATCAGACGCTCTCGCCACTGAACTCCAGGTGCTGACAGGCGTGAACCATCTGGCCTTCTACGATTCCATCAGCCCCATCGTGGACGCGGAAACTCTGAACATGGACCGCATCTTCGCCGCCTCGCGTTACGGCAAGGGCGGCGAGGACTACCTCAACTGCCCGCTGAAGGAGGAAGAATACCGGGCATTCTATGATGCATTGATGAGCGCGGAAGCGGTCCAGAGTCACGAATTCGAGGACGCGAATTACTTCGAAGCCTGTCTGCCCATTGAAGAGCTGGCGCGCCGCGGCTACGACACACTGCGCTTCGGGCCGATGAAGCCCGTGGGCTTGATTGATCCGCGCGCCGGGAAGAGGCCTTACGCCGTCGTGCAACTACGTCCGGAAAACCTGCGCTTCTCGAGCTACAACTTGGTGGGCTTTCAAAACCATTTGAAGTTTCCGGAGCAGAAACGCATCCTGCGCATGATTCCCGGCCTCGAAAACGCCGAGTTCCTGCGCTTTGGGCAGATCCATCGCAACACCTATATCAACGCGCCGGCATTGCTCAGCCCTGATTTGAGTCTGCGCTGTGCGCCACAAGTCTTCGTCGCCGGGCAGCTTTCCGGTGTAGAAGGTTACGTGGAGTGCATTGCGACGGGTCTCCTGGGCGGGCTCGCCATGGCCTGTCGCCTCCGCGGAGATGATTTCACTCCTCCACCGCGCACCACGGCGCTCGGTTCGCTGGTCCACTACATCACTCACGCCGACCCGCGCCACTACCAGCCGGCGAACATATCTTTCGATTTGCTGCCGCCGATGGAAGGGCTGCCGCGCGCCATCGCTCGTGACCGGCAGGCGCGCCGGGTGCGGCAGTGCGAGCACGCGCTGTCGGATCTGGAGACTTGGTTTGGGATTGTCCGTGGTCCGTCGCCCGCTGTCAGTTGCATCGCCCCCGGAACCGGAACACGATTCATAACCGACAACTCACAACTGACAACTGACGACTGACGACTGAAAACGGGCAGTTTTATGGATGACCTTATCGAGCGCTACATCCAATATCTCCAATACGAGCGGAATGCCTCGCCGCACACGGTGCGGAATTACCGGAGCGACCTGATGCAATTCCGCAATTTCCTGGCTCAGTCTCAGTCCCTTGGCACGGGCGGCCAACCAAGCGCCAAGGTCAGCCTCAAGTCCGTGGATGCGCTGCGCATCCGGGGCTTTCTGGCCCACCTGTTCGAGAAAGAGAAGAAGAAAAGCTCCATCGCCAGAAAGCTCGCGGCCGTTAGGGCGTTCTTCAAATTTCTCAGCCGCGAGCGCGTGCTGGCGGAGAATCCCGCCGCCGCCGTCTCCACGCCCAAGGTCCCGCACACGCTTCCCCGCATCATGACGGAAGAGGAGATGAACGATTTCCTCGACCGCATCGCCCAGGGGGCCCAGACCGGCGACCCGGCGCTGATTCGCGACCGCGCGATCCTCGAACTGCTCTACGCTTCGGGGCTGCGTGTCAGCGAGCTCGTCGGGCTCGATCTGCGCCACGTGAACTTTGGCGACGGCATGGTGCTCGTGCGCGGGAAGGGGAACAAGGAGCGCATCGTGCCCTTCGGCTCCAAAGCTCGCGAGGCCATTCAAGCGTATCTGCCAGTCCGTGAGAAGGTCTTGCACGAAACGAAGACGCACGTGCCCGCGCTGTTCCTCAACACCCGAGGCGGGCGACTGACCGCGCGCTCCGTCGACCGGCTGCTGAAGAAATATGTGCGGCGGCTCGGCCCGAACGTCAAGGTGAGCCCGCACTCGCTCCGGCACGCCTTCGCTTCCCATCTGCTCGCCGAGGGCGCCGACCTGCGCGCCATCCAGGAAATGCTCGGCCACAAGAGCCTGGCCACGACGCAGAAGTACACTCAGGTTTCCATCAAACAATTGATGGATGTGTATGACAAGACCCACCCAAAAGCGTGAAGCACCCTGCGGATAGACGCCCTGGCGCAGCATTGGGTAGTGTCCTAGTTTGAAGGCATCCCGATTTTCTCAAGCATTTCCTCGATAGTCCAGACGTGATCGGTAATCCGGGCTTCCATCGCAGGGGTAACGCGCAAGGTCCGATGTACCCGGCAGAAGTTATAGTGCATGAGATACAGACCCACGGCAGCCGCGTGATTTTCCACTTTCTTGCTGAAGGCATTAGTGAGCCGAGTAAATCGCCGAATCCCCATTCTCATACTGAGATTTGAACGCTCAACATACGAAGTCGAAATATGCATCGGGTCGGGCCTTCCCATGACAGGCTTGCGTTCGCAGGAAGTGCATACGGCGGGACTGTAGCGTGCTTCCTCTTGGCTGGATTCGTATGTCTTAACGAGCATGGCATAGTCAATCTCGCAGCCGAAGGCCCCCTCTACAGCTTCGACGTATACTTTGAGTCCGTCCGTGGTCAGTTGGATTCGATTCTTGAGCCGTCCTGCTAAATCTTCAATCAGAATTCTGGCACTCGCCGCATCTCGATTTCCGACCGTGAAGGAAGGGATAAGTTTTGTGTCGGCGTCAATCGCTGTCCATGTCCAGACATCCCCATAGCCGAACTTCCCTTGCTTCTCAGAGGGAACATTCTTTTGCTTGGCGTAGCAAAAGGCCCACACTTCATCGCATTGGACACGCCTGCAAGTCAGACCGTGGAACGTTCGGTCTTGATAATCTGCGCTGGCGTAGCCCGCTTCTACTTGCAGTTTGAGCACTGTGTCTTTAGAGACGCCCGCCATGCGCGCTGTGGCGCGAATGGAGTTCCCTTCAATGAGTGCCGATATGATTTGCGCTTGTTTTTGTCGGCTCAGCCTGTTCATAATCTCTCCTAACTTACAAGCCTATTGTACGTGAGCGCTCACGTAGCTGTCAAGAACTAAAGTCGCCTTATTGTCATATACTTACGAGAGCGGTCACGTATATCAAGAAGATTCCCCTTGACATTCCAGACCGCTCACGTATACTTTAACTATGGCAAAGAGAAGAAAAAATCCTTATGCTGTAGCTTTGGGGAGAAAAGGCGGGAAGAAAGGCGGCCCGGCAAGGGCAGCCGCCATGACTCCCAAAGAGCGCAGCGAGAGCGCACGGAAAGCCGTGTTAGCTCGCTGGGCCAAAGAGAAGCGCATAAAAGGCTCTTAGAGCGCAATTCGCCCATTGGTACTCTTGGCAGGGATCAATGGGTGAATGGCTGATGGCGCGTGTGGCACGCGACAGGAGAAGTGTGCCATGCGCCTAGCCCAAAGTCAAGAGCTATACAGTTCTAGCGTTTTTGAGGCTCAACGTGTTTGGAGTCTTTTTGACATGATGCGCTATGGCGTCCACGACCTTCATGCATTGCTCTTGTGGATTGACCACATGTGCAATTACACCTATGGACAGGAAAATCAGAGGTCTGGTGTGGATGCTCAGCTTAATGCGGGAGAAACGCTGACAGTTAGGTCGCAGCTCCGGTGTATCCAGAAACACATGGTTCAACTAGAACTCCACGAGGCATTGGGAGCCTGCAACGAGTTGGGAATTAGTTTAGAGCAGCATCCAAGCTTAGGTGAGTGCCGAGGACAATTGCTCAGTCTACGACGGATGTTGACCGACGCACTTACCAGTCGCATTTTTATGTACATTCCGCAGGCTGTTTCAAAATATGCTAATTCTCAGCAAACCCCAATCACTGACATTCGCAAAGCAGACCTCGTTACCAATCCACTCGCAGGCCAGCCGTTTGGAATAAAGGTATTTACTGCGTTTAAGGATGCACGGAAGGACGCCCAACAAATAGCCCTCTGCTTAGTTGCTGGCGCATCTACTGCTGCTGTATTTCATATGATGCGAGTCGTGGAACATGGGGTGAGGGAATTAGGGCGCGAGTTAGGTTTGCGAAAAATCAAAGAAGTGAGCAAGACAGGCAAGGTAAAGCTAGTGCCAATTGAAAACGTTACATGGGATAGGCTGCATGTTCAGATACGTGGGAAGATTGATAGACGGCTCAGCAAACTTCGTCCAGGCCCCGCTAAGGACAGGAAAGAGGCTTATTACAGTTCACTGCTACATGATTTTCAGGGCTTCAAAGAAGCCTGGCGAAATCACGTCATGCATTCACGCGCCCACTATGGCCCAGATGAAGCCGAAAATGTCATGTCGCATGTGGAGCGTTTTATGAAGGCTGTAGCCGAGACCGTGGATGCCCAGCCTCACTCCGTTGGATCACCTCCTGCATGACTCGATAAGCGATCCGATTCGTGTCTTCCCTGGGCTTCCGCTTGGCGGGATTCCTCTTCGGCTTAGGGGGCTTTTTCTTCGTCATACCCCAGAGTGTGGCACGGGCCAGACCTAGCCGCAAGAGGCCAGAAATTCAAACTAGGACACTACCAGCGCCGGAGCGACATTGACAGCGCCCGCTGCCGGGGTAAAATGGCACGTTAAGGTCTTTCCACAGCATCTATGGACCTGCCCAAGGTTTCGGTCGTCCAATATCTGAACTCGGTCCCCCTGATCTGGGGGATGCTGCGCGGCGAGCAACAGGGCCGGTATGAACTCCGGTTCACCACCCCGGCGGTTTGCGCAGACGCCGTACACCAGGGCAAGGCGGATATCGGCATCGTTCCTTCCATCGAGTATCAGCGCATCGAGCGGGCGCAGATTCTGAGCGGCATTTCCATCGCCTCCAAGTTGGAAGCCAAGAGCGTGCTGCTGCTCTGCAAGGTCCCCATCGAGAAGGTCAAGACTGTGGCGGTGGACAATTCCTCGCGCACGTCGGCGGCACTGCTGCGTATCCTGATGCGGAAGTTCTATTCGCGCTTCATTACGGCTACGCCTTCGCTGCCCAAGCCTGCGGAGATGCTGAAGCGTGCCGACGCGGCCCTGGTGATCGGAGATCCGGCCCTCACCTTCGACGGCCAGGTGCCCGAGGTTTATGACCTCGCGGCGGAGTGGAGGAAATTCACCGGCCTGCCGTTCGTCTTCGCGCTGTGGGTGGGCCGCGAAGATGCCAGAGTCGGACGGTTCCGCAAAGACTTTGAGGCTTCGCGCGATTTCGGCCTCGCCCACGTCGATGACATCGCCGCCGAATACGCGCCGAAAGTCAACATGCGCGCCGTGGGCGTGAAGGTTTACTTGACGGAGAACATCGACTATTCTTTGGATGAGGAGAACCGCAAGGGCTTGCGCCTCTTCTACAAGCTGGCGCGCGAAACGGGCATCATTCCGGTCGAGAAGGATCTGAACTTCGTTTGACGTTTGCGGCCGCGCTGGTTCGAGGCCAGTTGCGCCGCAGGCGTGGTGAACATCGCAGGATGGGAATCAGCCAGACACAGGCGCTCGACATGCTGCGCTCCGATGACCTGCTGGGCATCGGCCGGGAGGCGGACGCGGTTCGCCGCCGGCTGCATCCTGGCGACGTCGTCACCTATCAGATCGATCGCAACATCAACTACACGAATTTCTGCACGGAGTACTGCTCCTTCTGCGCCTTCTACCGCCCCATGGGCTCGCCCGAAGGTTACATCCAGCCGCTCGACTCCATCTTCCAGAAGATTGACGAGACGCTCGCGCTCAGCGGCACCGGCGTCCTGATGCAGGGCGGACTCCATCCCGGCCTCAAGATCGATTACTACGAAGACCTGCTGTCTAGCATCAAGCGGCGATATCCGCAGCTCCACCTTCACTGCTTTTCGGCGCCGGAGGTCCTGAACATCGCCGAAGTTTCGGGACTGAGCTTGCGCGATACGATCGCGCGATTGATGGACGCGGGGCTTGATTCGATTCCGGGCGGCGGCGCGGAAATTCTCGACGACGAAGTCCGCCAGCGCATCGCGCGCCTGAAGTGCACGACGGATGAGTGGCTCGCCGTGCATCGCACCGCCCACGGGCTCGGGCTGCGCACCACGGCGACGATGATGTTCGGCTGCGGCGAGACGCTCGCGCATCGCGTCAACCACTTCGCGCGCGTCCGCCAGTTGCAGGAGGAGACCGGAGGCTTCACGGCGTTCATCCCCTGGGTTTTCCAGCGCGCGAACACTTCGCTCGGCAACTTCATCAAAGAGGAAGCGACGGCGATTGATTATCTGAAGACGCTCGCCGTCTCGCGCCTCTATCTCGACAACATCCTCAACGTGCAAGCCTCGTGGCTGACGCCGGGTTTCAAGATCTGCCAGATCGCGCTGCGCTTCGGCGGCAACGACGTGGGCAGCATTCTGATCGAGGAGAACGTCGTGCGCGCCGCGGGCGTGACGCGCACCTCCAATGAAGAGCAACTCCGCCACCTCATCCGCAACGCGGGCTTCCGGCCCGTGAAGCGCGACACCCTCTACCGCACCTACTTCCTGAACTGATGGGGAATTCCGTGATGGCTCGTTCTGGGGAAAAGGGGCGGGGCGGGCGAGACGCACCTCTTGACAATAATCGTTATCACGACTAGAGTCACCCTATGGCCCGGCGTCTCCAACGCGAGCTCCAGCAGCGCAAGCCCTTCGCCACGCCCCAGGAAGAGTTAGTGCTGAACATCCTGCGCACCGCCGACGTGCTCCAGCAGGCCCTCGAGCGAGCGCTCCATCCCGCCGGCCTTTCCGGCACGCAATACAACGTCCTGCGCATCCTGCGCGGGGCCGGCGCGCGCGGTCTCTGTTGCCGCGAGGTTGGCGAGCGCATGCTCACCCACGACCCCGACGTCACGCGTCTGCTCGACCGTCTGGAGGGGCGCGGCCTGGTCGTCCGCCGGCGCGACCAGCGCGACCGCCGCATCCTCACGGCGCGCCTCACGCCCGAGGGCATGGCGCTGCTCGCCTCGCTCGACGCCCCTATCGCCCAGCTCCACACCCGCCTGCTCGGCCACCTCCGCCCCGAGCGCCAAGCCGCGCTCCTCGAATTGCTCGAAGCGGCGCGTGGCGGAGCAGTGACGAGCGACGAGTGACGAGCAGGAAGAATTATGAATTGTGAATTATGAATGGTGAATGGGAAGGACTGGTGCTGGGTGCTAGGGGGTGGGGGAAAGAAGGGAGAGAGTCGGGAGTCGCGAGTCGGGAGTGGCGAGTCGGGGCGGGATTGAGCGATTGCTCCACTGATTCATTGTTTCATTGACTCAATCACTCAATCGACGAGCAGTGACGAGTGACGAGTGACGAGGGGAAAGCAGAATTCAGGAGTCAGCAGTCAGGAGTCAGAAGGACGTGACCAGTGACGAATGACGAGAAGGTAGAGTAGACTTGGTGCGTAACTCTGCGGCATTCGTGATGCCCACCGACCGAGCCGCGGACTTAGACACCAAGTCCGCGCTACCCGCTTTTAGGTGATTTCAGGAAGTGATCACCAATTCCGAGGTGCAATGCGGACAACGCCTCGCTTTTATAGCAATCGTGGAGAGGCAATACGGGCACTCCTTCGCCGTGGGGGCGGCGGCCGGCACGGGCTCCGGTTGCCGCTTCAGCCGATTTACCTGCCGCACCAGGAGGAAGATCGCCAAAGCGACAATCAAAAAGTTGATGATGGTATTCAGAAATATCCCGTAGTTAAGCGTTGCAGCCCCGGCAGCCTTCGCGGCAGCAAGCGTGTCAAAATTCTTGTCGGAAAGATTGAGGAACAGATTGGTGAAGTCCACCTTCCCTAGCAAGAGCCCGATCGGCGGCATCAGGAGGTCTTCCACCAGCGAAGTCACGATCTTCCCGAATGCCACACCAAGGATTATACCGATGGCCATGTCGAGCACGTTTCCCTTCATCGCGAATTCTTTGAATTCTTTCAGCATGGATACCTCCTTCCAGGATTCAATCTTTCAAGTTCACGGGACCGGAATTTGTCAATCCCAGCGCAAGGCCGTCTCCCAGCAGAGGGACTTCTGCTAGATCAATCGGCCTTGCCGTCGCCGGCGAGGATTCGATAGAAGACTCCTGCGAGCGCGGCGCCCGCAATGGGAGCTACCCAGAACAGCCACAATTGCGAGATCGCCCAACCCCCGACAAAGACCGCCGGGCCGGTGCTGCGCGCCGGGTTTACCGAGAGATTCGTGATCGGAATCCCGATGAGGTGAATCAGCGTGAGTCCCAAACCGATGGGGATGGGTGCGAAGCCTTGCGGGGCGCGGCGGTCCGTGGCGCCGAGGATGATTACCAGGAACATGAAGGTCAACACGACTTCTGCCACCAGGCACGCCGTCAGCGAGTAGCCACCGGGCGAATGTGCGGCGTAACCGTTTGAAGCAAAGCCTCCCGCCAGGCTGAATCCCTCTTTGCCGCTGGCGATCACGTAAAGTACACCGCCTGCTGCAATGGCCCCGACGACCTGCGCAATGATGTAAGGAATCAGGTCCGACCCTGGGAATCGCTTTCCCACCCACAGGCCGACGGAAACTGCGGGGTTCAGGTGGCATCCGGAAATGTGGCCGATGGCGAATGCCATGGTCAGCAAGGTCAGGCCAAAGGCAAACGCGACTCCCAGAAAACCGATGCCTAGGCCGGGAAAACCCGCGGCGAGCACGGCGCTCCCGCATCCACCGAAAACCAACCAAAATGTTCCAACGAATTCTGCTGTCGCACGTTTTGAGATTGGCATCACTGCATCCTCCTTGTCAGTTAGGCGGAGTACGCATTAGACCATCATTCAAGTGCGGGCATTCTACGCCCAAACCTATAAGGATTTCCCAAAAGTAAATCGCAGTCCCGTGGTCATGATGACGTCGGTGGTCTTCACGCCCACGGGCGGGTTGCTCAGGTAAAGGTTGGCGAACGACACTTGCCAGCTCAAGACCTTGGTCAATTGCGTGACGATGCCCAGGCTGAATAGAGAACGGAATTCTCCCGTGTTCGTGAGGTTGGGAAAGAACTGCAGGCTTTGGTTCAGCGTAGTGACTTTGGAGAACTTATGGGAATACGCCTCGCCGAGCAGTGCTTCTCCCGAAGCCCGGCTGAGCCCGCTGGTGAAGAACTCCTTGTTGAGGCCCCCGCCTGCGTTGAGGTCGAGGATCGTGCTGGCCGTCTTGATGGCATGAATACCCATGCCGCCGGCGGGCGCGACGCGCAGATCCAGCTCCTGGAAACGGTCATGCAGAAGGTCCAGCTGCCCGAAGGCAAAATACTTCTCGCTGACGTTGAAATCGTAGCGGGTTCCGCCGTTCACCAGGCTCGCCGTCGTCACCGCCGTGCCCGCCGCACTGTTGCGGGAATAGAGCGACAGGGCATAGACACTGACCTTGTCCTTGGCCGTAGTGCGCGCCGCTTTCGCGGAAAGATTGTAAGTAAAAGTCTCGGTGTTCCCACGGGCTATCGCCAGCCCGGTGTCAACAACGCCGCCCCAGGAATCCAACAGCCTCGGGTGGCGGAGCCGCTCAATCTCAGCGTCATACGAAGCTTGCTGTTCCTTGGAGCGTACCGATTGGACGACTTCCTTAGAAACGGTCACCGCGCCGGAACTCGCGGTTTGGATGCTGAACTTCCCGTCCGTGGTCGTGACCTTGCCCACCAGCACTTCACCACCTTTGGCCGAAACGTAAACCGGCTGGTCGGAGGTGATTTCCTGGATGGCATCCCATTGTATTTTCACCTCGCCGGCAAACGCCGACTTCATGGTGAGAGTCTTGCCATCCGAATCGACAATCGTGCCGGTCAGCCGGTCGCCATTTTTCAAAGCCACCTGGTCCGCAAGAAGTTGCGGGCAGATCAACGCGACGGTGGCCACCCCAATGAACGCTGCTCTAATCATAAGTTTGCTCCTTCCAATCGGGATTTCCGTTTTGGGTCCCCAGAGTGGCTGACGGCACCCCCAGGGTTTCCATTTTTGAAGTCCAACGCAACGACAAAAGCATACTCGGCGTCGTCGTGTCTGTCCAAGTATGCTCTCGATGTCGCAAAATTACTTCGCGAGCGGCGCAGACATCATGTCTTGATGTCTGCGAATCAGGGAAGTAGCGCCGGCTGGGGCAGACCCTTTGGGTCTACGATGATTGAATCCATAGCAGGGTAGCGCAGAGTTGGTCTTAAGAGCAGTGACGAGTGACAAGTGACGAGTGACGAGGGCAAAGGGAAGGCAGGCATCAGGTTTCAGGGGCCGGGTGTCAGGGGCGTGTAGCCACGCCAAGGTCTTCTTGCCATGGGTTCTTGATTGGAGCAACAAAAGCCCACGGCACAGCAATCGTGCCGTGGCTACCAGCTGCGCCACCAAACTTTTCCCCCGGCGTCCAACCCACGGTCAATACGACAAGCGGTAGGTGGCAGGTGGTAGGTCGTCTATGGGGCAGGTAGCCTACGGTCTGGTCTTCCGGGCGTGGGCTTGTGCTGTGTAGGGGAGGGCTTGGCCCTCCCGAGTTGTTTTGCTGGCAGCGGGAGCTCAGAGGGCTCCCCTACCGCGATACGGCTTGAGGCGGCACGGTCAATTCCGACAATGAATTAACTGTGGCTGCCAACTCCTCGTAAAACGGCAGCACGCGGTCAGGGAGCACGTCCACGGCCGTCATGGGCAGCTTCGAGAGGTGGAGCTTCCCGAAGCCCAGCGAGCAGTGCGCGTCGACCTCCGACTGTATGTAGATCTTGCCCACGCCTTTGATGGTGCCCACGAAGTAGGTGTCCTGGCAGAGCAGGAAGTTGGGCTGGAAGGTTGTATACGGAGGCGGTCGGGTGTATGTTACCGGTCAGCCCGTAGTCAAAACGGAAATTCGGGATTATTCGCAAACACCGGCAGGTGCTTGTGCGCGCATGGCGGCTTTATTTCAAGTTTGGAGGAGGTAAGCCGATGAAAAAGATGCTGGTACTTTTCGTGCTGGGGCTAGCGGTTCCGTGGCTTGCGGCAGCGCAAACCACGGAGAAGACGGCGGTCTCGAAGGGCACCGCGGCGGCCGAAGGCGAAGACGTGGCGGCGGAGTTGAAAGCCCTGGAGAACGCGTGGAGTGACGCCATGCTGAAGCACGACGCTGCGGCGCTGGACGCTATCCTGGACGACAGCCTGGTCGAGATAAGCCCGGCCGGAACCGTGAGTAACAAGGCCAAGGATTTGGCGGACCTGAAGGCTGGCGAGCCAAAGCTGGAGTCGTTCAGCCTTGACGACATGAAGGTGCATGTTTACGGCAACGCCGCCGTGGTGACGGGCCGATTCGCGATCAAGGGCACGGACAAAGGGAAAGACATCAGCGGCACCGGACGCTTCACAGATACGTTTGTGAAGAGGAACGGAAAATGGCGGTGCGTTGCGTCGCAAGCAACCATCATCCCGCAGAAATAGGCGGGGCGTGGCCGTGCTGCGAAGCGCATACGGGAGCGGGTAGCCACAGTGAGTGCCTTCCTGACTGTGGGTTTTTATCGATGGGAAAAGCCCACGGTAAACCGTCCTGCGATTGATTGTGGCTACCCACTAACAACAGACCGGACCAGAATCGTTGACGCAGGAACCGCCGGACAAGTCGGGCGGCGAGAACCAGAGACGAGTATAGCCACAAGCGATTGCTGGGGCAGTGTCTGCTTCGCCGGCACTCGCCGGCGAAATGACGCAGGCTGAAAGGAGTCAATCACCGTGCGGATATGGATACTGATAATGCTGAGCACGACGCTGGCGTTTGGGCAGACTAAACCCGCCGATACCGTCCAAAGGTGCCAGAGCATGCTGGCCGAGGCCGCTCAGGACAAGAATCCGGACGTTCGAAAACGCGCGGCGGAGGCCCTGAGCTTGGTGGGAGTGAAAGATAACGCTCTTCAGTCTCTTGCCCCGATGCTCGATGACCACGACGTTTCGGTCCGGATTGCGGTGGTGATCACCCTGGGGGACTTCAACGACAAACGGACCCTTCCTCTTTTGAAGAAAGCTCTGCAGGATCCCGTTCCCGAAGTCGACTTCGCCGCAGCCAAGGAGCTTTACCAAATGCATGACCCCGAGGGAGTGCAGTTTCTTCTCGATGTGGTTAGCGGAGAGTCTAAAGCGTCCTCAAGCTTTCTCAGCAAAGAGAAACGGAGCGCCTTGCGCCTGTTGCACACTCCTACCAAGCTTTTTACGACCATCGCCATCGGGGCAGCCGGTTTCGTTCCCGTGCCGGGTCTTGGGCGCGGATTATCTTCGGTACAAGGTATCCTGTCGGACCCCGATTCTTCGGCCCGGGCCGCCTCTCTTTTGCTCATCGAAGACACGCATGATCCGGCCCTGACGGATGCGGTGGGATCAGCCTTGTCGGACAAGGAGTGGTCAGTGCGCGCGGCGGCCGTCCACCTGGTGGCGATGCATCCCTTCCCAGGATTCCGGGAGAAGTTGGTCCCGCTGCTGGACGACGACAGGCATGCGGTGCGCTTACGCGCCGCCGCGGCCTACATCAGACTACAGCACCTAACGAAGAAGCTGCCGACGCGGTGAGGGGCCGGGACTCATTAACCGCGTACTACGGCCCCTATCCAAACAATTTACCTGAACATGGATTTGTTATCTGAACGCGCAGCGGGTAGCGCGCTCGTGTTTTGCAGGTCCGCGATTTTTCCAAGGAAACGGCCGCAGACCTAGGTCGCAGGTCTGCGCTACGCAAACCGCCATAGGGGCGGTTCGCGAACCGCCCCGCGAGGGCGCATCGCGATGCCCCCCTACAGAAAGGCGAACCCATGGTCAATCAGAATTGCGAATTGACCGTGGCTACCGACTTTGTGGAGGACAGGAGTATGGATGCAACCGTTATCGCGGCGATGATCTCCGCGGGGACGCAGGTTGGGGTGTCGCTTTTTGACAAATGGTCCGGACGAACGGATGACCAAAAAGCGCGGAAATACGCCAAAAAACACTACGACGTCCTGCGCGGACTTACTTCCGATAACTGCATGCGTTTGTTGAAGCGCCTGGAGGACGGGCAGAATCATTCCATCGACGAGCTGCTTGCCCATCTCTATGGGGAATACCCCGAGGCTCGGCACGCAGAACAAAAGCGCCTGCGAGCGGAGTTCGAGTATCGTTTGTTCTTTATGTGGCTTCTGGGATTGCTGACTCGCCCCATACGCCAGGTGTACATCACCGAGGCTGGGAAAGCCTTCGTGAGCCTGGCACGGGAGCGGCGAGAGTATTCCAAGGTGCTGTCTGGCTGACCCTCGTCCGTGTCGCAGGCTGGCGCGGAGCCCTGCGCCGCCCACGCGGGCGTAGGGGCGGTTCGCGAACCGCCCCCCGAGGGCGCATCGCGATGCGCCCCTACACAAAGCGCGTCACCGTCTGTCACCCTGAGGGCACCGAAGGGTCTGCAGCAGGGTAGCGCAGAGTTTGTGCATTTCAAACTCTGCGGCTCTGAACCCTGGGGAACGAAGAACCGCAGACTTACACACCGAGTCTGCGCTACCAAGCTCCGCTGCACCACCCCCGCCCTGGACATTCCACTGATTTAGCACGAAGATAAGCTGGCTCAAGGAGAGCCAAGAGATGGTAGCCACGCTCAGGGTTGTTCTGAGCGTGGGCTTTTCCATGCGCGAGAACCCACGGTTAATCCCAAAGGCGGATTAACCGTGGCTACCA
>JAIQGB010000036.1 GCA_020072905.1 Terriglobia bacterium
CATCGCGCTGCTGATTGCTTACGGGGTGGCGCTGTTCATTCGTCCTTCAGTGGCCCAATTCTGGGAACGCGACGACTTGTTCGAGCGCGCGACGCGGCGCGGCTTCATCGCGAGCGCCAGCGGGACGTGGGAAGCTGCGCCCGGCGACAGCTTTACGCGTATCTCTTCCCGATTACGCCGCCAAGTTCCACCCAAGCTTTATTGCCTGAGGCTGTCGACGCTGGCACTCTTCTTGGTCTACCTTCTGATTATTCTGGTCACGACATTCATGCTGGCCGAAGGATACGGTCGTTCGTGGCGGGCCAATCGCATGATGGGCCTGAGAGTCTACGTCGCGGGGCCCTCGGGCATGATGCTGCCCGACCTGGAGCGAGGGCAGGAGAGGCTCCTCGTGAAAGTCACCAGCGAGCCCGAGCAGGGTAGCGCAGAGTTCGGCGTTTTCGAACTCTGCGGCTCTTTGAATCGGAAGCGAGTAGCCACGGTCAGGAATTTTCTGACCTTGGGCTTTTCACATTTCACTAAACCACGGTTAATCCCAAGGCCGGATTAACCGTGGCTACCAGCTTTCGAGTGTGGCCGATCTTGTGGCACTATGGGACAGCGAAGAAATACCAGTCCGGCGAGGAAATAAAGAAGGGTGATCGTGTGTTATTCCACCGCGAATCAGCCGAAGTTGCCTTTGTCGCATATGAGCCCGGTGACCCAGAAACAGATTGGTACGTGCAAGAATTTGGCGGCGGAGTGATGATCTCCGATCCTAAGGTTTCTGGCCGTACCTTCATTCCCGCTAGTCAAGTCGATGAATATGAAGACCTGGAATTTGTGTCGAGAGCTGATAACCCGTAGTAAAATTCAAAGTAGCCCATTACCGGCCTACCAATCCAAGTGCGAAATCGGTGGTAAGATGTTCCTGTTGCGGGCCATTGTGGACGACTCTGTGGACCCGGCGGTGGTGGTAACGGCCTAGCGGACGACCAAGTTTGAGAAATATGGGGGGGAGCCTTGAAAGTGACCTACGACCCCGAGGTGGACGTGCTCCGAATTCTGCTGAGCGAGGGAGCCATCGAGGAAAGCGACGAAGATAAGCCTGGGGTGATCCTTGACTACGACAAGGACGGCAACGTCGTGGGGCTGGAAATCCTCGAAGCCTCGAAGCGCATTACCAACCCCCGGTCCGTGGAGTATGCCGTGACGGGTTAGGGCCTGGCGGGCCTCCGCGCGGCTGGTTTTTTCGCTGAAATCTCGAACCCACAATCTGTCATCCTGTGCCAGGGGAGAGTCGGTCGTCGCCGGGATTATTTTGATTGACGATTGCCGATTGGTGATCTTCGATTGGCAATCCCAGCGAACCGTAGGGGCGGGCCTCGTGCCCGCCCTTTTCATTTGTAGCAGCGATTTCGCATCGCCACGTAGCGCCGGGCTTAAGCCCGGCACCGAGTCGACAGTTGACAGTCAACAGTCGAGAGTAAGAACCAGGGGCTCAGTCGTTGCGCCCCTTTTTGTTTTCTTCTTGCTTCTGACTTCTGAATTCTGGCTTCTTTCTTCCCCATTCATCCTTCAGCCTTCATCCTTTCCTTGGCTACTCCCTACTCCCGTTCTTGTTTCCTAACGCGAGCCCCTTCCGCTTTTCCGAGGTCAGGCGTTCGCATTCGGGTGGTTTCCCTGGGCATGGAAGGCGTGATACGCTGATGATGGGATGAGGGAGCACGATCCGGCCGCGCTTGAAGCACTCCTCACGCGAATAAAATCCCAGGCGGCTTCCGGAGTCTTTCGGGTCACACAGCATGCTCAGCAGGAGATGGTCGTAGAGGAGATCCGTCTGGATGAGGTCCTGGCAACGCTCGGGCAGGGAGAAATCCTGGAGCACTATCCCCAACACCGGCGAGGGGCTTGCTGCTTGGTCAGTGGACTGACCCCGCGAGGCCGCCCGCTCCATATCGTTTGCACAACGGCGCAGCCGCTGCTAATCTTGATTACGGTCTACGAGCCCAGGCCGCCGAAGTGGGTGACGCCCCGGCAGAGGAGGACTCGGCCATGAAGTGCACGATGCAGGGATGCCCGGGGGAGTACGAGGCGGGCACCGTGGTTCACACCGTCAAGCGCCGCGGCGAGGTCATCGTCATCGATCACGTTCCGGCGGAGGTGTGCACCGTCTGCGGCGACGTGTTGCTTGCCCCCGAAACCGTCCGCCGCATTGAAGCCTTGCTCCAATCCACCCCGCCGCCGAATCGCAACGTTCCGCTCTACGAGTTCGCCTGATCGTCGCCGGGATTATTTTGATTGACGATTGCCGATTGGCATTCTTTCTGTGTAGCGCCGCTCTATGAGCGGCGAGTCGACAGTTGACAGTTAACAGTCGCGGGTGGCGCAGACATCGTTTTTTGATGTCTGCGAAGGGTCGTATTTTAAGGAGCAAGTAGCGCAACATTCGCCCTTTAATGTTGCGGCTTTTCCAGGCCGTGACTTGCCGCAAGTCCACAGGACGGGACTTGCGCTACGTGGCTGGCGCAGACCTTGTGGTTCAGCGCGTAGCCACGGCGCGGGTTTTGTGCCGTGGGCTTTTCGAGGGCCACGACGTTACGAACCCACGGCATAGACAACATGCCGTGGCTACCAACTGGGGAATGCGAAGGCCAGAGTCGGCCTCAGAGGGGGTGCAGTAACCTGGTTTGGTATTCGAGAGCACCCCAGGTTAGCGCCTGCTGTTTTCGGCGCTAACCTGGGAACCGCGGCATTGCATCAGAAATCGGACTCCATTTCAGTTCGTCGCTCGGGGTCTTTCGACGTTCAGCAGCAGACCGCAGAGGCACAGAAGCGACACAGTGCAGCCCACGACGCAACCGATAAACCAATTTGAGAACAGGTGCGACCCCGGCGTGAGCCTCCAGCCGAACACGCAAACAGCTCCCATCACCGCTGTGTACATCGCGCCCTGCAGCATGAGCACGACGCCCAGTACATAGCCCCAGGGGCGGCGTCTCCACAACAAGCACGCCGCCGGAATGAGCAGTGACACCATGAAGCTCAAATCGACAGCGGCAATCACCCGGAATGCATCCTGGCTTCCATTGACCTCGGGGACCTTCCCCGTGAACACGAACTTAAGCCATTGCGAAATCCATAAACGGGCGACCATTACGGCCACGAAGAACATGTATGCAGCAATTGGTTTTGCCGGCGTCCGGGGGCTGAATCTGCGGCTGATAGATTCGACATCGAGGTTGCCCAAGCCCAATGCCAGAGCGAATGCGGAAAGCGTGAAGATGGCGATCAGCGGCAGGTAAAGCTTAGTGACGGGCAGGCCGAACACATAGAACGCGTAATTATAAAACATGTAGTACAGCGCCCCTAGCCAAACCATGCGTGCGCGAACAGAACCGCGGGCCGAGTAGATGATCGCCACTGCCAATACGGGGACCGCCACTGCCAGCGTCACCAGGTCGTTGCCCAAAGACACGCCCGCGCCCCAATCGTTGCTGCGATACACGGCTGGAAACCGCAAGCCAACTACTGATACCGTAGCTGCCAACACGGCAACGATTACCGAGAGCACATAGGCTGCCCGGAAATTCTCACGCTTTGCCGCTGGCCCCTGCGCTATCGAATCCTGCTTCATGACTTCAATTTCCATTGATCCCTCCTCCCTTGTAAGGTTGGGTTACCGAGGACTGCTGGGCAATCTCCCTGGACTGCCATCTACAATGGGCCAGGCAAGGGCCAGCGATTCAGCCTCTTGGGGACCTCTGCACAGGTTACGTGCTCTGACGGATAGAAGTTCCGCGGGTGGCGCAGACATCGCGCCTTTGCGATGTGCGCGAGGGCTGTCGGTAGCGGAGGGCTTGGCCCTCCCGTTTTGCTTTGCCGCCGGCGGGAGCCCCGAGGGCTCCCCTACCCTGACGCGGCTGGGGGCGGCGCGGCGGATGGTAGGGGCGGCTCCCCGGCCTGTGCCCGCCCTTTTGCTTGCGGTTTGCGCCTTCCCCCACCTGCCACCTACCGTCTACCGAATTTTGCCCCCTGACTCCTGACTTCTGGCTTCTGACTTCCTTTTTCCCTTTCATCCTTCACACTTCATCCTTCCCCCTTCATCGTTCCCCGTTCATCCTTCATCCTTCACCCTTCATCGTTCCCCGTTCATCCTTCATCCTTCACACTTCATCCTTCAGACTTCATCGTTCCGCGTTCATCGTTCATCCTTCCCCGTTCATCGTTCATCATTCATAGTTCATCGTTGCTTTTCCCCTTCCCCAGGTGTATACCCGTTACCGTAATATCCCGGTTATCGCCCCGTGGTCGCGCCAACCGCAAAGGGCGCGATGATGGGACTTGAAAACGAGAAAGGACCGCAGAGTCTCTGAGAGAGGAGACTCTGCGCTACCCGCTCCACACGCAATCTGGGTAGAGGCACTTATGGGTGAGACCACTCGATCAAGAATTGATAAATGGACCGGGCTTCTGTCAAACCACCGAATCTACGGGCAGTCATTCCCGCCGGGAGAGTTCGATCGCTCTGAATTCCAGCGCGACCATGACCGCATCATTTTCTCAAGTGCGTTTCGAAGACTTCAGGACAAGACACAGGTCTTTCCCCTCTCGAGGAGCGACTACACACGCAATCGGCTTACGCATTCGCTCGAGGTGTCTTCGGTAGGGCGCACAATGGGCACTCTAGTGGGCCAGCATCTCGTGAAGCTCGGAATCACCTGCGAACCTTACGAAATTGGAACAATAGTAGCCACAGCAGCTCTCGCACACGACATCGGGAATCCGCCGTTTGGACATTCAGGGGAGGCAGCCATCCAATCATGGGCTAAGCGACGACTTCCCCCCATTTCTGAAGGCAAGCCTAGACCGGAAGGCACAATTTCTTTGCATATGAGGCGGAAAGATTCCGCCTCAATCAAAATGAGCCCAGAGGAGCTAGCCGACTTTCACCACTACGAGGGCAATTCGCAGGGCTTGCGGATTCTCATTCGGACGGCAGTCCGCGAACGCCACGGGGGATTGAGGCCGACACTAGCGACTCTCGGGGCCATGGTCAAATATCCGCGGCCAGCACTTTTGCCGCAGGGGGGCAAACCTTCCACTATCAGCCTGAAAAAACCGGGCTACTTTCAGAGCGAGAAGGCAGCGGCCTGCAAGGCATTCCGCATGCTGGGGATGGCTGAGGCAGGGCCCGGGATGTTCTCACGGCACCCGCTTGCATTCCTCACGGAGGCAGCCGATGACGCGTGTTATGCAATTGCTGACATTGACGATGCCTTCAAACTCGGCATACTTACCTTTGATGAAGTTCGAGCTGCAATAGTACCATTAGCCAGCCGAGATCGAGGATTCGATGAAACAACTCACCCCACGCCCCGCGCGAAGTTTGCTCGGATGCGGGCATCCGCTCTTGCCGTGTTAGTCAGAGAGTGTACTGAAGCTTTCTGCGACAGCCTCGACGAATTGGAAAGTGGGACGCTGGACGTTCCCATTTTGAAACGCACCCGGGTTGCGAAGGAGCACGAACAGCTCAAGGCGCTCGCTAAGGAAAAGGTGTACCGACATGAAAGAGTTTTGCAGATCGAATACGCGGGGTACTCAACCATCGGCGGTCTACTAGACATGTTCTACTGCGCCCTCTGCGAGTCGAGAGACGAACCCATAGATGACACCCTTCGTGGGCTTCTCCCAATTGAATTTGTGTGGCGAAAGAAGCAGAGCAAACTTCTCGAACGGTCTAAGAGCGACCCCTTCCAGTTCTACTTGAATTTGATGACTCCTTACGAAAGGCTTCTCGTGGTAACAGATTACGTGTCCGGAATGACTGATGGGTTTGCAGTCCAGCTCTACCAGCGCCTCACCGGCATACGCCTGCCTGACTGACCCGCAGCGGGTAGCGCAACATTCGTCCTGCAATGTTGCGGCTTTTCCATTCATTCAAGAAGCTTGAAATGCCGCAAGGCCAGAGGGCGGGACTTGCGCTACGCGCACCCCTACCCTGACGCGGTTTTGGGCGGCGCCACACGAGCCACGTGGCGATGTGAAATCGCCGCTACAAGGGCGATTCCCTAATCCCTAACCCCTAATCCCTAACCCCTAATCCCCAATCCCTAGTCCCTAATCCCCTCTTCCTTGGCGCGTGCGCGGAGGAGCGATTCCAGAATGCGCTCGATGCGGCCTTCCAGGCGATAGGACTCGACCTCGACGCGGTGGGCGCGCTCGAGCCGGCGGGAGATGGCGGTGGCGCGGTCGGTGATTTCCTCAAGGGATAGCCTACGTGGTTTGCCCGCCCGGGCCATCAGGCGTCGCCAGAGCAGACTTTCGAGCCGAGCCCGCGCACGCAAGATGCGAATCCGCCGCCAGGTGGCCTGCGCCAGACGCTCAATGAGGAGCCACTCGGCGTCGCTCTCGGGCCGAAACACCTGCCGCACCAACTCGAAATGCTTGAGGAAATCTTCCGGCGCTTCGCCCAGCCGGGCGAGAAGCTCGGGGAGCTTTTTGACGGCCAAGCCGTGCTGCAGGGCGTTGAGGCGGGCGCGGGCGTTGCCCTCCGGGCTGCGCCGCCAGGCGATGGCCTTTTGAATGTTGGCGCGGCTCGCGGCGCGGCGGCGCTCGGTGGGACGGTAAATCAAATCCTTGTCGGCAGCGCGCGCCTTGAGGAGATTGGCGCGACGGGCGGCGAGCTCGGCGGCGCTCAAGGTCCGGCGGCGCTTGCCGGGCGGGGAGCTCTGGGTTGAAGCACCGGGCCCGGGGCTCCCGGCCGCGCCCGGCGGAGGAGGGGCGGGGGCGGAAGCGGGCTCGCCGGCGGGGTCGTCCATGGATAGGCTAGTATTCTAACCTCTCCATCGCCGGCGGTCAAGGGGGATGGGCCGCTGCCTTCCCCTCCCCAGCCGGGAAGCCTCCGCCCGGAGTCCCCCAGCCGGCCCACGCGGCGGGCGCTCAGGCCTGACTCTTGAGCCAGGCATACCAACGCCCCTCGGCAACCTCGTCGGGCGTCACCGGGTCCCGCGCCAGGCCGAATCTCGCGGTCACTCTGTTCCCGTTCAGTGTTGCCAGACATCGGCACGGTACGTGGTGCCGGCGCCATCGGGGTCCGCCGCATTCCCCGCGAACTGGCAAACTCGGAAGGTCACCTGCCCTGCGGCGTTCACAAATGCGCTGAGCTGCTGGGAGGAGCGCGGCGCAGCATCCAGGGAGGCGACCACGGTATTGCCCAGGGCGACTCCCGGTGCCGTCTGGATCGCGCTGTCGACACACCCCGGGACCGCTGCAGGGGCGGGAAGATTCAGTGAGAAGGTAAAGGACAGGTGCTTGCTGATTGCCGTGCCCGCGCCGACCGTCAGCGACCCGCCGACTTCGAGCCCCTTCCCGACGAGGAGGCCGTTCTCCAGCCTGGTGCCAAAATCGCTCGTCGAGGCAGCGCCGGCGCTCGTCGGATAGTAATCAGAGTCAAAATCGCTGGCCTGCGCGCCGAAGACGGAGATCGTGCCGGCTTTGGGGACTTGGCCCCCGGGATAAATCCAGACCGAGTAGATCTTCCCCGCCTCGAGTCCATTCCAGGCCGAACGATACTCCGCCCAGGTGGTCCCCAGGCTCAGCCGCCGCTGGCGTCCGACGAGTTTCGAGTCGGTAGGACAGAAAAGCGCGATGTCGGCGTTGTCGAGAGTGCCTGCTTTGAGCCAAATGCGGAAGAACAGGGTGGTCGTCAGGTTGGTGTTGTCGACAACGTGACTGACGTACTCGTAGGACGCCGAACCGGGCCGAGTCAGCAGACGCGCCCTCGTTCCACCCCAGGGATCGGTCTGCCCGGAAGTGACCGTGACCCCCTTCTTCGTCCACTTGTCAAAGTCCTCTGAGTGGCCAAAACGGTTGCGCAGTTCGACCGTCTCCCGGCGCACGTTCAGGCTGACCGTAGTTGATTGAGACAGGATTTCTCGCGGCGGCTCGATGACCTCAAAGCCTCGCCCACCGTTTGTGAAGGCTGTGGTGGTCACCGCGTTGCCCCAGAGGTGGTTGCCTCGGAACACATTCTTACCAAAAAATGCTGAGCCGGCATCCGCCAAGGCAAAGGTGTCATCGACGAGCGTCCCAAAGGCCTTAAAGAAGTTATCCTCAATCCGCAGCTCACCCGTGGGATTGGCGAGGTGAATCGCTTTTTGCAGATTGTTACTAGCACCCCCAAAATCGTTCTCGGTGACCCAAATAGGGCCGGAGGCAACATAGCTCGCGTCGCTTCCCTGGATGGCAATCTTGTACCGCAGGGAGTTTTCGTAGACATCAGACCCGAACTTGTTCCGTGCGATTCGGATATAGCTGCCTGTGGTCCCCTCGGCGTCGATGGGCTCAACGAGGATGTCGGGACCGGTTCCCGTGCCCTTCATGTACATGAATTCGTTATCTTCAATCCAAGCATGTCCATCACCCACGAGGCGAATCTGCGCGTCCCCTTGCGGATTGTAGAACTCGGAAAATTCCACCCGCATTTCATCGAAATTCGCAAAGCTCAGCGACCGCACATTGTTATAGAAAATGCAGCGATTCACGTCGGTGAAGTAGACGGATTCGCCGAGTTCTATCGCCCCGGTAGCAGCGCCGAAGTGGTGAACGACCAGACCCTCGAACACGATCATCCTCTCCCTCACGGATTGCGTTGGAAAGGAAATAGCCTGTGAGGTGCCTCCGCCCCCCTGCCATTCCATGTCCTTGAAGCGCATCGAGCCGTAACTCCACCGCCCTTTCAATCTGGCGTCAACCTCAAAGAGTTTCCCGCCTGAAGCGGAGATGAGTCGGGTGCCACTGAGGGCGCCTTGGGAATTGGCGTCTCCTGGGATTCCCTCTATCAAAACATTTGGATTGGTGATGTTAAAACAGGGAGTGGCGGTACAAGTAAACGTCGCCGCCCCGAACTCGAGCCGGAGGGGCCTGCCCAACGTGATGGTCGTTCCGATAGTCTGCGCGCCTTCAAGTCCTTGAGCCTTGCACGTTCCGCCGCCAGAGGGTAGGTCGGCGATGCACGCCGCGATCTTTTCCCCTCCATCGGCACCGGCAAAGCCCGTGGCGTAGCGCAGGTTGTTGAGATTGGCGACCGGGCCCGGCTGGCTCTGAGCGAGCAAAACATCCGGAAAGGCAAAAGGCAAAAAGGAAAGGGCAAAGATCAGCATCCACACACATCTCTGCCCTGAAACCCTTGACCTTTGATTTTTGGTCTTTGACTTTTGCTTTTCCGCTACCATATCAAGATCCTCCCTGCTCTCCCCGCGGCAGAAGCGACGAGGTAGAGATTCGTGTCGTCCTTTCTTCGCCGAGCCCTCGCCCTTCTCTTGGAATCCGAACGCTCCCCCCGAGGTCTGGAAGCGATCGCGGCGTCGGGCGCGTGCTCCACAGGCCGTGGGCGGCGCGGAAGCCGCCGGGGCCGGTTGGGGCGCAGCCTGCCTCGTCCGGCTCGCCGGCAGGGTCGTCCATGGATAGGCTAGCATTCTAACCTAACGACGCCCGACCGTCAAGAGGGTCCGCCGCCTCAGCCGGAAGGGCGCCTCGCGATGCGCCCCGGCCGGAACCAATCCGGAATCGCAAATCCAAAATCCTCGGTCCCGGAATCCGGTATGATACCACTATGCAGAGACGCTCCTTCGTTCTCGCCTTGGCTGTCGCCGCGCTCACCCTCTCGGCTTGTCGAGGCCAGGAGAGCTACCAGGCGGAGGCGGAACGGCTCACCCCGCTTCTCCACTGGCAGGCCGGCAGCGTCGTCGCGGATATCGGGGCGGGCGACGGCGAGATGACGGTCGCCGCCGCCGAGCGCGTCGGCCCGACGGGGCGCGTCTATACCACGGAGATTGATGCGAAGAAGCTCGAACACCTGGAAGGGCTCGCCACGAAAAGCCAGAACCTCACCGCCGTCCAAGCCGCGGAGGCCGAGACGAATCTGCCGCCCGCCTGCTGCAATTCCATCCTCTTGCGGCGCGTCTATCATCACTTCCCGCAGCCCGCCGAGATGGATGCCAGCCTCTTCAAGTCGCTCAAGCCCGGCGGCCTGCTGGCGGTGATTGATTTCCCGCCCCGCTCGGGGCTCCCCGAAATCAAAGAGCACGTGCCCAAAAACCGCGGCGGGCACGGCGTTGCGGAGAAAATCGTTGTCGAGGAGTTGACCGCCGCCGGCTTCGAGGTCGTCTCCCGCCCCGCGAATTGGCCCGACGACGATTACTGCGTCATCTTCCGCAAGCCCGCGAACCCCTGACCCCTCCTGAGCCGCCGACCTTCGCCTCGGGTAGCATGAGCCCGTGAATCAGCGTCGGGCTGCTGACTCGTGACTTCTGACTTCTGCTTTCCAGCGCGGCGCGTCGCCAGTCATTCATCGCCCGTCGCCGGACGGCGTGCCGTCAGCCGTTCTCCTTCTTATGGCACTGCATGCAGAGGGTGGGCGCTTTCTTGCCCGTGGCGTTCATCTTCAGGTGGCAATCGATGCAAGTGCCGGAGGTGGCCGAGGGATTATGGAAGGCCGCTTGAGTGCCCGTCTTCATGGGCGGCTGAGGCGGCTTGACGTGGCAACTGCGGCAGGCCTGCTGCGGCGCGGTGGAGGGCTTTTCGGGTCTTGAAGGGTGGTGGCAGGTCTCACATCGGTTGCCGGCGTGAGTTTCGGCGTGGGCCTTGTGGGGGAACATGACCCCGCCGAGTGGACAGCCTTTCAGAATCAGGATGTCGGGAGGCGCCGCGGGCTGCTCGGCCCGCCCGGCACGCGTCATGAGGAAGAACGAGAAGGCCGCCATGAGGAGCGCGACGACCGAGCGTTTCCTGTACATAGCGCCTCCCTCGCCAGCTTCGACGGCGAGTGTATTCCTGCCCGGAGCGATCGTCAATCGCTCGGCGGCCGGGCAAAAACCTCAGATTTTCGTCAGTTCCGGGGCTTAGATTCCGCAGCTTTGTGGTAGATTGGGCGGGTATGTTGGGGCAGACCCAAGACTCCGGCGCCCAAGCGAACCCGCCGCAGGATGGACCTGAGAAGGCCGCGGCCGGCGTACGGGTGCTCCGGCTCGTCATCTGGTGCGCGCTGGCGGCTGTGGTGGGAGGACTGCCGCTCGCCTCCGTCCTCCAGCAGCGATATCTCGCCGAGCATCTTTTGGCGCAGGAATCGCGCCTGGCAGGGGCGGACATCGAGGTGATCAATTCGCGCCGCCTCGTGCATGATGAGGAAGAGTTGCCCGCCCGCACCACCATCAGCCAGTATCTGGAAAAAGCCGGGCTGGACACAGCGACGGTAGGGGAAATCGTTCGAGACGCGCGGCCGATCTACAACTTGGCGCGCGTCCGGGCCGGAAACCATGTGGACATTATTCGGTCCGGGAAGGGCGACCTCCGCGCCGTCAGCTACCAGGTGGACGAAGACCGCGTCCTGTGGCTCACCAAGCAGGGCAAGGCTTTCACCGTCGAACTCCAGCCGGTGCCCTATACGGTCACCGTGGCGGGGGTGGCGGGAACGGTGCGCGATTCGCTTTTCCAGGCCATGGCCGACGAGGACGAAGGCGATTGGCTGACGCTCAAGATCGCCGACATCTTCGGATGGGACGTCGATTTCAGCACCGATACCCAGCCCGGCGACACGTTTGAAATCGTGGTCGAAAAGAAGATGCTCGGCGGCCAGCTCTGGGGCTACGGACGCGTTCTCGCCGCGCAGTACCAGAACGAAGGCCGGCTCCATCAGGCCGTGCTCTTCCGCGATCCTTCGGGCCGGCTGGCGTATTACGGGCCGAGCGGGAAATCGCTCCAGAAGGCGTTTCTGCGCTCCCCGCTAAAGTTCAGCGCGCCGGTGACTTCGCGCTTCAGCCGCAGCAGGTTTCATCCCATCCTGAAGCGCTACCGGCCGCACCTGGGCGTGGACTACGGCGCGCCGGTGGGCAGCCCGGTGCAGGCGGTGGGCGACGGGCGCGTAGTCTCCACCGGCTGGAACGGCGGTGGAGGCAACATGGTCCGACTGCGGCACCCGATGGGCTACGAGACTTACTACCTGCATCTCTCGAGCCTCCTGGTGCGCCCCGGCCAGCAGGTTCAGCAAGGGCAGGTCATCGCCCGAACCGGCGCCACGGGCCTGGCCACCGGGCCGCACCTCGATTTCCGCGTCACCCGCCACGGCAGCTTCGTCAACTTCCTTCGCCTCGAACTCCCCCCCGCGCAGTCCGTGGCGCAGAAGGATTGGAACGATTTCGTCGCCACACGCACGGAATTGCTCGACCAACTGGCCAGCCTCCACACCCAGCCCAGCGGAACCCTTGCGGAAGCGCGCTCACCCGCTCCCGATCAGCAAACCACAAAAGGAAACTAGCCCGCCGCTTCTTGGCCAACCATTTGGTGGCGCGGAGTTGTTCATCAACGCTGCGGCTCTTCCCGGCCGCGCGGCATTTTCACGCGGCCAGTGAGTCCCCGGGAAATGGCAGACACTTAACGGCGGCCCTCCGCGCCAGCCAGAAACCGCCCATTATTCCTCGCCGTTGGCGAGTGTTGGCTTGCTTTGACGCAGAACGATCTTGGGGTGCTGATAAACAATCGCATTTGCGAAGCGGTTGGCAGGGTGCTTGACGCCGAAGGTGTGGGTTCGACCACCTCGGCCTTCGCCCGCCCGGCTTCCTTCATACTTCCAGTCTTCTTGGCGCAGGAAAGCGACATCGACCCTCCAAATAACGACCGCCCTTCCGGCCTTGACGATCTTCGCGGGATCGACCAAGTATCGCCAGATGATATACCAGCCTGCATGATTGTAATGCGATTGCAGGGCCCACGGTCGGGTGGTCCCTTTCGACTCCAATGCCTGTTCGGGAGGCGGATTCACCTTGCCGCCGAGAGACAGATCCGGGAAGCGCTGTTGCGCCACGTCAGGGTGTTTGTGCTTTTTGTAAGGACTTAATGAATGGAGGGCTCGCACGCCGAAAATGCCAACAAGGCCGCTGAACACGTTCGCTTGTTCGAAGTAGACTTCAATAAGCTCCGTGGCTTCTCCTTCAATGTACTCGACAGCTTTCCGAATGTGCGAGATCTTCAAATCAGGAGGAAGCGGAATGTTCCTGTCGAATCCTTCCACGTCAAAGGCCAAACGTCGCTCCTTCGGTCCGCTCACGGCTGGAACGGCAAGGGAAGTACCCGTTCGTCACGCGGAGCGCGACGGAGGTGGGGGCCAGGCACGGGTTTGGTCTCAGCGCCAATCTCAGCGAGTTTGGGTATGGCTCGCTCGGCCATCCGGTAGAAGACAGGATCATTCTCGATTCCGATGCTTTCGTATCCCACCGCCAGCGCTGCGGCAAGGGTCGATCCGCCGCCCATGAAGGGATCGAGCACAGTTCCCACACCGAGCGGAAGCGAGGCGCGAACCAATTGCCTCATAAAAGCCTGGGGCTTCAAAGAGGGATGGGGAGCGATGGCTCGCTCCTCGCCGCGTGTGGGTGCCGAGCGGACGACATCTTCAAAGGGTTTTTCCGGCGAAATGCGGCGGAGTCCGCCGGTCTTCCATTTCCGCAGGTTGTCCTGAACTCGCCCTTCGCACGGCTTGCGAAACAGGCCCCAGGGCTCCCAACCTGACCGCGGCATCACCGTGACATGCGCAAACTCTCCATGGGCATTCTTGGGGCGGTCACCGCCTCGCAGGGTCTTAACAAGTCTGATGATCTCGCCCCGCTTCTCAAACCCGGCATCCATGAGCGGCAGGTAAACGAGGTGCGAGAGTAGAGGGTTTGTGGCGATGAAAAGATGCCCGCCAGGAACCAGCACGCGGATCGCGCGCCGGGCGAATTCGGAAAAAAAGCTCCGGAGCTTTTCGCGGTCACTCTCGGTGAGCAGAGTGCAGCGAGGCAAAGGCCGCCTTTTGCAGCCATCGAACGAAGGAGGAATCCGCCAGACCCCGCCGTGGCCGTTGCGAAGCTTTTCCTTTTCCTCCGGGGTATATTCTCTCAATCCGTAGGGCGGGTCCGTGACAATAGCCTGGATGGAGTTCTCTCCCCTCTTATCCATCCACAAGAGGCAGTCGCCGAAGTACAGGCTGTATCGTGCCACGTCTCGCCTCGATCCTGCGTAGGGGATGTTATCACAGACTCTGCGGCGCGGCAGTCCGGGCTGGCGCAGCCCCCTGATCTGTGGCGTCTGCGCTTATCGGAGATCGCGCAGCGCAGTTGAGACGCCGCCGGCAGCGCCGCATCGTGCTGGACAGTGTACGGGGCTGGGACGGTCGCCGCCGGAGAGTCCCTGCGGGAAACCGCAGACGCGCGAGATCCCACGTCTGCGCCAACCCGCCTCTCGCTACTCCTCTCGCTCCGGCGACAACTGCGGCGAAGGAGGTCGCGCCGAAGGGTAATTCCCGGCCCAGGAATCACCCGGCGTCGCGTTCCGCAGCCGGGGCGGAAGGTTAGCTTGCAAGAGGCGATTCATCTCTTGCATCTCCAATCGCATATTCACGAGCTGCTGGTCGAGCGAGCGCACCTTCCTGTGGAGCGAGTAAAGTCCGAGAGGAGCGGAGACGAGAAGTTGGATGAAGAGGAGTGCCACCAGAACTCCCGCACCCACGGCCAAGTTTGCAGCCAGGTCAGCCAGCCGTGGCGCAACAGACCTGAGAAAGCTTGCCGCGAGGTCCAGGTTCGAACGCACGTCTCGAACCCGTTCCCGAACCCGCACGCCGACCATTGGCGTGAAGCTGCGACTCTCGGAGAAAGAAATCACCGCGAAAACGGAAAGCAGAATGAATAGAAAAATGCCCTTGTTTGAAAAGAAGTCTCGCATCTCTGTTCCTTCCTTACCCCTCCTAGGGGTTCGATCATAAGCTGTCCTTTTCTGCCCTGAGTCAAATTCGATGCCGCGCTTCTTAGCCGAGGTTGTCTTGCCTGCCCTCGGCTCTTCCGTCTGCGCTTCACCGACGGACAGTCTGCAGGGGTGGCGCAGACCCCTGATCTGTGGGGTCTGCAATTAGGGGAGAACGCGGAACGCCGCGGACACGCCGCCCGCAGAGCCGATTCGCGGCGTGGCAGCCCACCTCCGATTACTTCCCGACAATCAGGATGACGAAGGAGCCGGGCACGATGCTCGGCCGGCGCTGGCCCTCGGCGGGCGGCCCCAGGTCGGCGGCGGAGAGGTAGAGGCGGTGCGTTTCCGAATCGAGCGCCATCGTGCGCGCGCTCCTCTTGGTGGGAACGTTCTCGACCACCGTGAACTTCTCCGGCGAGTCTTCGTGGACCACGGTGAGCGTTCCATCGCCATTGGACGCGAAGGCGTCCTTCGTGCCCGCATCGAAAGCATTGGCGTCCACGCCCTCGCCAATGGCCGGCGTGGCGATCACTTTTCCCGTCTCCGCATCCACCACCGCCATCATGCGGTTGTGGCACCCGGCAAAGAGGCGGTGGGTTTTCAGGTCCATGGCCAGGCCCGACGGCTCCTCACAGGGCGCGAGCGGCCAGCGATTGAGAATTGTCAGCTTCTGCGCGTCGAAGCGGACGAGCTCGGACTGGTCTTCGATGTTGACGTAGATGCTGCCCGTGCCGTCCGCGACGGCGAATTCCGGTTTGCCGCCCAGCTCGAGCGTACCGACGACGCTGCCGTCGGCGGCATTGATGGCAGTCGAATCGTGACTGCGGCCGTTCATCGTGAAGACGCGCTTCGTCACCCCGTCAAAGACGATGGCGTCGGGGTTGGTTCCGGTCTTTACCGTGCCGAGGGTCTTCAGCGTCTTCAGGTCGAAGATGGTGACGGTGTTGGCGCGCCCATTGCTCGTGAAACCGCGGTTGAGTTCGGGAGCGAGCGCGATGCCGTGCACGCCTTCGGTGTCGGGAATGTCGCCGACGATGGTATCGCTGTCGATGTCCATGACGGCCACGTGGGTCGCGTGGGAAATGTAGAGCCGGCGCGCCGGGCTATCCACGGTGAGATAGTCCCAGAAGCCGTCACCGCCCACGGGAACGGTTTTGATCACGCGATAACCGGAGGGGCCGGGCGCGGGAGCCGCCGCGTGCGAACGGCTTGCGGCGAATAAGATGACTCCCAGCGCCAGCACCGTTGTGCCGGCGAATAACGTTATGACCCTCCGCGCCGTCGTCTGTGGCATAGGACTCGTGGTCATGCAAACTCCTTCTGCGAGGCCAGCGGCGGCTCGC
The DNA here is from genome assembly GCA_020072905.1 of Terriglobia bacterium. Lineage (GTDB taxonomy): Bacteria > Acidobacteriota > Terriglobia > UBA7540 > UBA7540 > JAIQGB01. Next base: position 16,098 of record JAIQGB010000036.1, read on the forward strand.
GCGGACTGGTTCTCCAGATCAGCGGCCCTGAATCGGAACCGACCGAAGCCGGGGGGGCGAAGGCCGGCTCTGCGTTACACCTTCGAATCGTGCATCGAAGCCCTGAGGGTTAATTCTACACACCCGCAGCGGATTGCGCACGCGCCAATAGCGCGCTATTCCGACCGCGACTTCCCAACCAAGACAAGGGCGATCGCGACGCCTACCCGCTGTTGCGGTCAATCCGCCGCGCCCTTGGCACTAGATACCCGGCTGCAGGGAAACCCCCACGCCTTCGCGCAGAATCCGCTCGAGTGTGAGCCTCGGGCAGAGGTTCTGCTTGACGTAGTTGAGGAGGTTCGTGGCGACGCCGCGAATCAGTTTTTCGACCGCCGGGTCGAGGCAGTGGCCGTCGGCGTCGAAGACGCGCTGAACGTTGGCGACCGAGACCGGCAACGGGAGAGCAATCGCCCCGATGT
>JAIQGB010000510.1 GCA_020072905.1 Terriglobia bacterium
GGCGCGAGAAGCAGCTCGCGATCCTGAGCCGGCAGGTGCTTGAGGTGTTCGACGATCTCTTCGAAGCTTGCGCCGGCAAGACGACCTTGCGTGGAGCCTTCAAGCGCCGCGCGAAGTCGCGCTTGTCCCTCCGAGTTGCGCCAGACCTGCCCCAGGCGCTCAACCCAGAAGGTCTCGCGGTCTTCAATGAGGCCCGTAACCGCGAAGATGACGGCCGGCATCCGATGCTGCTTCAGCCAGGGCAGCGCTGTCGTGAAGTTGTCCCGCCAGCCGTCGTCGAAGGTCAGCAGACAGCGGGGTTTGGAATCGGCCGCGCGGCCTCCGTCCAGGAAGGCGCCAAGAGAGACGACCGTGAAATGTCGCTCGAGATATTCCAGCAGTTTCGCGAACGTGCGCTCCCGCATCACGATGCCTTCGAGCGAATTCGCGCGGCTCTTCTGCTCGTCCGACAAGACGCGATGCAGCCCCAGGACGCAGATTTCCGCATTTCCCCGCGTCCCCAGACAGAACAGGATTCGTCGGATCTTATGCGCCATGGCTCAATACGGAATCGAAGACGCTCGCCAGTTCCTCGGCGAGGCGGTCCCAGCGAAATTGTTCAACAAATTCCGGATGCCTAGGTCCGAGGGGGGCGTTCGTCGCGCCCTCGTTAAGGACCGATTTAAGAACCTCTTTCATGGCTTCGGTGTCCTCCGGTTGCACCACCCATCCTGCCCCTGCCCCTTCAACAAGTTCTTTCACGCCACCCTCGTAAGTCACGGCCAGGATCGGCCGACCGATCCGGAGATACTCGTAGGTCTTGCCCGCCACGGCCAGGCGAGAGAAATCCCGTCGCCCCCAAAAGAGCAACAGGCAGTGGCTGGCGCGCATGGCCTGAAGAGCTTTGTGGTGCGGCACGAAAGTGTACAACTTGATTACTTCCCGGAGCTCACCATCATTTGCATATGCGAGGATCGCTTTATCTGGGTATCCGATAATATTTATGCGGAGTCGCCTTCTTACGTCTTGGTACTCCCGGACAAATTCAGACAGAGCCGCAAAGAACTGCCCGGTACTGTCGGAATAGACTGTTCCGAAATGAGAAAGGTGAATGTAACCTGGCGGGAAGAGGTCCTTGTCTGGAGGAGTACAAAAGTTAAAATCCTCCTCGTCGAACCCATTTCGAACGACGGCCAGCTTCTGAAGGGGGACATGAAACGACTGGTGGAAGTCCTCTTTGTGTTGTTCCGTCATCACAACAACGGCATTCGCTTTTCGGAGCATGAAAGCTTGCAGCCAGTGCTCAAATCGTCTGCGCCAGGGGCGATTCGGGGGGTACCAGGGATCTTGAAATTCCAGAACCCACGGAATCCCAAAGAATAACTTCAACAACAACCCCAGGACAGTTGCGGAACGAGGGGGAGACATGGTGTAAACGACTTCATAGCGTTCTTCGCGGATCAGTCGGGCAGCCCTGGCTAACCCAAACGGCACCCAGCCCACGGTGTCGTCGGGAAAATACAGACACGACCGCACGAGATCTCCGGCGGAGCGCACCCATCGATCAAGTAAAGGCTGTTTTGTCTCATCATAGCGCGATTGGAGCGCCCCTGCTGTGCGGATAGCTTTGGCTGTCGAGTCCTCCCAGCCACTGACGGGCAGATATCGCGTTCGCTCGATGCGCACCTCGGAAGGAAGACACTCCAGGAGCTCCGGCTCTTCAACGCCCCCGAGTTTGGTTGTTACCGTAAGCACCGTGGGCTGCCACCCGAACTGGACAAGATACTTCGTCAGATGAGTATTGCGATAAACAGCGCTTGTTCGCCTGGGCGGAAAGTCGAAGGCAATGACCAGAACGCGCTTCCTAGCCGTCACTTGTTTCATGGGGACATCCGATACCTCAGAATCGCATTTTGGGCCGCCGTGTGGCATGACCTTACTGCCGCACCGTAGCCATTATCATCGATGACTACACTTCGCCTTGCGGGATCAAGGCCCGCAAGCGGTGGGCCACTTTCAATCCCAACTGCAGGAACATCTCCCGCTCCTCTCGATCAAGCATCATCGCGGAGACTACCGGAAAGAGCAGAAATAACAACCCGTTTACCGCAATCGAGCTAAGGAGTTGAAACCTGAACTGAGCACTTGCCAGGTAGAGGAGTATTGCCAGAGCCAGCACCGCTGCGTTGCGGCCGTATTCGTACCGAACAAAATAAACCCGTTGCGCGATACCATAGCTCAGAATCAGGAAGAGCGCATAGGAAAGTAACGTGGCCACTGCGGCGCCCATGGCATGGAAACGAGAAATGAGGAGGTAGTTCAAGCCCAGATTGACTGTGGCCACTACCAGCGAGATGCTCGCGAGGTGGTGAGTGACGCGTTGGATCAGTATTCCGCTCATGACGACCGATCGGACATTGTCCACAACATAGCATAACGCAATGATCGGCACGATGCGGGCGGAAGCCCAGTAGCCCGATGGAGTCATGATGCGCAGAATATCTTTTGCCATAACTGCTACGGCTAATCCTATGCAGACACAGACTAACAACTGATAAGTTTGTATCCTCGCATACAGGACCTTGGCGTTTTCGTTTTTGGCCAGCTCGAACTGCTGCCACGACCAGGTCATGCTGAACGGCCCACTCACCAGCAGCGAGACAATTCCCGCCAACTTGTAACCGAGCCCGTAAATACCTACTTCCGACAAACTCGCAAAGTGACGAAGAAAAAAACGGTCCGAGAACACCAGGGCGAACATAGCGAGGCTCTCCACGATGAGTGGAGCCCCATAACGCAACATTTGCTCATACTTCTCGCGCGAAAACTTTCCGCGAACACGAACCATCAGGGCACCTATTAGGGTTACGCCGACCAGGGCATTCGAGATGAGATTGGCGTAGACGACGCCCGGGACACCCTTCTGGAGGACCACCACCGCCACGATCAGCATCGTGGCACCCAGCACCGTCCGGGCCAGTCCGATGATGACGAACAAGACGGTGCGCTGTTGTGCCCGGAGGTAGGCGAAAGGAACTTCCGTGAGATTGGAAAAGAAGAGCGTCAAGGCAACAATTCTTACCAGCGGGGCATAAGTGGCGTTCCCGAAGGCGACCGTGGAAAGGGTGCCAGCGTGCAGTTCCATCAAAACGAGCACCAGAAGCGATATGCCCACGACGGAGAACAGGGCTGTGATGGCAACAGTTTTCTTCTCTTCTGCCGAATCCGCGGCGACGTAGAAGCGGAAGAAGGCGGAGCCAATCCCCATCATGGCGAAGATACCGCTGAAGAAAATCACCAGGTCGAGCAGCTCTAGGACGCCGTAATCCGCGGGCACCAGATAGCGGGTGTAGACGGGGATCATCAGGAAGCCCACGGACTTGGAGAGAATGGTCCCCAGCCCGTAGATCCCGCTGTGCTTGATGAGTTGGCCGACCTCTCCCTTCATCCCTCCAGAACCTTCCCAAGACCTCGTTCACCGTATGGAGGTCTCTCGTCTGAACGTACGGGTGGCCTGCGGTCGGCACGAGCCAAATGAAGCGTGTAAGGTGGACCTTTGAAGAAGCGGACGGCCTCGCTGAGCAAAAT
>JAIQGB010000037.1 GCA_020072905.1 Terriglobia bacterium
CCCCTCGCCAGTCCCGCCGAACCGGCGAGCCTGCTCCGGTTTGCGGGAGACGGCCAGATCGACTTCGGCTTGGCTCAACCGCTCGGTCTCTTCAAGTCGGAAGGCGCGAGATCCTCGTGGGAGATCGGCCTGAGGCCGGGAATCGTTGCGCGGTTCAAGGTGCGCGACACGCAACTGCTGCTCAAAGCGGCGGACTTCCGCGTCGGAATTCCCCTGAGCTATCGCAGGGGCAACTGGTCAGCCCGGGTGGAGTTGTTCCACATGAGCTCGCATCGCGGCGCCGACTTCGCCTCTACGCAGCCCGCTCCGAACTTCAGTTACAGCCGGGAAGTCCTGCAGGCGCTCGTCGCGTATGGAAGAGCCGGTCACTGGCGCGTTTACGCCGGGCCCAGCGTTCTCCTGCGCACGCGCCCAGCCCTGGGGCGCATGAGCTTCGAGGCAGGCAGCGAGTGGTTTCCGAAGTCGCTCACGCGCACGCACGCGCGGTTCTACTTGGCAGAGGATTTTGAAACTCGGCAGGAGGTCGGCTGGAACGTGAATACGAGCATTCAGCCCGGCGTTCTCTTCACCAACCGGCGGGCGGAGCCGGTGGCGCGGCTGGCAGGATGGTTTTATCGCGGCCAATCACCCTTCGGCCAGTTCTTCCGCCAGCGCGAAACCACCGGTGGCGTCCAGCTCATCCTGGAGCTTCGGCCCGCGATCGGGTCTCTGATCACCCGCAGGAAAGGTTAGCGGGCCTAAAGCTTTTTCAGGAGGCTTTGGAAGCGCGGATGGTTGCGGATGGGGTCGAGGTCCGAGTCGTGCTCGATCCACTGCTTGAAGCCAAAGCCGTTGGCGATGGCTTTCTCCAGGCACTCGATGGCTTCTTCCGGCCGGCCGAGGAGAGAGTAGTTGCAGGCCACGTTGTAGAGGACGCCGGGATCGTCGGGCTCGATGGCCAGCGCGCGGCGGGTCCAATCCAACGCCCTTTGGCGCTCGCCGATGTTAGTGAGTCCCGCCGCCCCGAGATACAGCGCTCTCGCATCGTCGGGGTGCAATTCCAAATGCTTCTCGATAATCTTCAGGGCACGGTGGCGGGCGGCCACAGAGTCGGCAGTTCTCCCCAAGCTCGTATAAGTCCCCGCCAGCAGAGTTGGCGCCTGATAATCTTCAGGGTTGACGTTGCAGGCCTGCTCGTAAAGGTGTGCGGCTTCTTCCATCTTTCCTTGCGCGAAGCGCGCACGGGCGTAGAAGTAATAGCCCTCGAATAATTTGGGGTCGAGACGGATGGCGGCCTCGAATTCTTGTGCGGCCTCGTCGTACAGCTTGCGAAGCGACACGGCCAAACCGCGTGAAGCGTGTGCTTCCGCCAGGTCTGGATCGAGGTCCAGCGCCTGGCGGCTGGCGGCGTCGGCCTGCTCCAGCGTGTTGGTGCTGGCGTGCCAGTAAGTGTAGAGGAACGAGCAGCAGTCCGCGATTCCGGCATAGGCGCGCGCGTAAGTGGGATCGATTTCGATGGCGCGCTCGAACATCTGCTGGGCGAACTCGAAGCCCTTGCGGCGGAATTGGTGGAAGAACTGTCTCCCGCGTAAGTAGTAGTCGTAAGCCTCGACGTTGGTGGTGGGCGCCTTGGCGATGGCCTGTTTTTCCTGGTCGCTCAGCGCCACCTGGAGGGCGCGCGCAATGCTCTGCGCGATTTCATCCTGGATGGCGAAGACGTCCTCCATCTGACGGTCGTAGCGTTCTGCCCAGACGGAGTGCCGCGTCCGCGTCTCCACCAGTTGCGCGGTAATGCGCAGGCGATTGCCGGCCCGCCGCAGGCTTCCGCCCAGCACATAGGCCGCCCCGACTTCCTGGCCGACCTGGGCGGCGGTGACCGGCTTATCGCGGTAGGCGAGCATCTCGGCGCGGGGGAAAACACGGAGTTGGCTGATCTTGGAGAGCTCGGTGATGATGTCTTCCGTCATCCCGTCGCGGAAGTATTCGTCTTCCTTGGAAGCGCTCAGATTCTCAAAGTAGAGGACGGCGACGGATCTTTCCGCATGGGGGGCGGCGGTGGGCTCGAAAGAGTGCCCGCTACGCGCGGCAGCTTCGCGGCCGGAGTCCGAATCACGCTTCAAGCGCTTCAGGTCGGAGAGAAGTTCCGAAGCGCCCTGGTAGCGAAGGTCGGGATCTTTCTCCAGTGCCTTGCCAATGATCCGGTCCAGTTCCGAGGGCAGGCCCGGATTCAATCTCAGGACGGGGGTGGGAGCGCGGTTCAGGATGGCGTCAAAGACGATGGCCGAAGTGCTTCCCGAAAAAGCCTGCCGGCCCGTGGCCATCTCATAGAGGACCACGCCGAAGCTGAACAGGTCGCTCCGCGCATCGAGCTCGTCCCCGCGCGCCTGCTCGGGAGACATGTAGGCGACCGTGCCCAGGGCCGCGCCGGGGCTGGTCAAATGCTCATCGACGGTCGCCGCAGTGACGCCCACGGCCTCCGCCACGCGCTGCCCGCGCGGGGCGAGTTTGGCCAAACCAAAGTCCAGGATTTTTGCCTGCCCGCGCTGCGTCATGAAAACGTTGGCCGGCTTGATGTCCCGGTGGACAATCCCCTTGGAGTGCGCGGCCGCGAGCCCTTCGGTAATCTGAATCGCCACCTCGAGCAGTTCGTCCACACGGAAGGTCTTGCCCTCGATCCGGTGCTTGAGCGTCTGGCCTTCGAGCAGTTCCATAGCGATGAACGGCCGCCCGCCGGATTCGTCAATGTCGTAGATCGTGCAGATACTGGGATGGTTCAGCGCCGACGCCGCACGGGCCTCGCGCTGGAAGCGCTCGAGCGCCTGACGCTCGTGGGCCAGATCTTCCGGAAGAAATTTCAGGGCGACGGGCCGGCCCAGGCGGGTATCTTCGGCCTTGTAAACGACACCCATGCCTCCGCCGCCCAGCCTGTCCACAATGCGGTAATGGGAAATCGTCTGACCGATCATAGGAGCTTCCTCACACCCGCGGGCATTCGGTGCTACCCGCTCATGCCGACCAGGCGCTGGAACTCCGGGTCTGCATGCAAACAGGCGAGGTCGGGATCTCGCGCTGCCCATTCCAGATTGACGTAGCCTGCTTCCCAGGCCCTTTTGAGCTGTTCCAGTGCCTCAGTCTTTTTGCCGAGCATCGCGTACGTGCAGGCGGCGTTGTAGAGGACGTTCGGGTCGTCGGGACGCAGCGCGACAGCCCTCTTCAACTCCTGGACAGCTTCCTCCGCATTGCCAAGCGCAGCAAAGTCGCCCGCCAGCAGGATGCGTGCGCGGACGTCTTCCGGAACCAACTCGAGCTGGCGTTGCAGGATTCGAACTCCCCCGCGGCGGACCCGCTCCGCCGCTTCCTTCTGTCCCAACCGCTCAAGCGCATTGATGTAGGGCACGTAAACATTATAGTCGTCACCGCTCGCCGCGAGAGCTTGCTCGGCAACTTCTGCCGCTTCTTCCAGACGGTCCGCCTGGAACAACGCTCGACCTAGGGCGTAGTAAGCGCCTTCGCAATCGGGTTTGCGCAGGATAGCCCGGCGCGCGTAGTTGATCGCCTCGTCGTATTTCCCCTGAGCGTAAAGAATAATAGCGCGGCCGGCCAGGCCTTCGGCAAGCTGGGGATCGATTTTCAAGGCGCGTTCACAAGCCGCATGGCCTTTCTGGATCCACTTGGCTTGCGGCTCGTGGAAATAGTGGAAGAGCCCACAGGTGTGCGCCATCCCGGCATGGGCCAGGGCGAAATTGGGGTCGAGAGAAACGGCCTGCTCGAACATCTGCATGGCGAATTCCAGGTCGGCGCGGGTCCCCCGCCGGGCGAAACTTCGTCCACGCAGAAAATAGTCGTAGGCCTGCGCGTTTTCGGTGGGCTTTTGGGCGATGGCCTTCTCTTCTTGAGGGGAGAGGGCGACGCGCAACGCCTGGGTGATCTTGCGGGCGATTTCGTCCTGGACTTCAAAAACGTCTTCGAGTTCCCGGTCGAAGCGCTCCGCCCATAAGGGGAAATCGGTGCGCGCGTCGACCAGCTGGGCAGTTACGCGCAGACGGTTTCCGGCACGCCGCAAGCTGCCCACCAGCATGTAAGCAGCGTTCAATTCCTGGGCGATTTGTTTGGCGGTCACGGACTTGTCGCGATAGGCAAGGACCGTGGGACGAGAGAATACTTTGAGATCCCTTACCATCGAGAGCTCTGTGATGATGTCTTCCGTCATGCCGTCGCGGAAATATTCGTCCTCTTTGAGGCCGCTCAGGTTCTCAAAATAGAGCACCGCCACGGACTTCTCGGTCGCCACCGCGGGAACGGTCCCGGTCGTGAAAGACTTTCCGGTGGCCACCTGCCGGCCGGAATCGACCTCTCGTTTCACGCGCCTCAGATCCGCCTTGAGTTCCGCGGCGGACTGGTAGCGCATCTCGCGGTCTTTATCCAAGGCTTTTTCGATGATGCCCACGAGCTTCGGCGGGAGTTCAGGCTTAAAGCGCGTCGGCGGTGTTGGAGTCTGGCTGAGGAGGGCGTTGAAAATCACCGCCGAGGTGCTTCCTGAAAAGGGCTGGCGTCCCGTGGCCATTTCGTAGAGCACCGCTCCGAAGGAAAAGAGGTCCGTGCGGGCGTCCAACTCCTCGCCGCGCGCCTGCTCCGGCGACATGTAGGCGACCGTGCCGAGCGTCGTGCCGGGACTTGTCAGAAGGTCTTCGCCGCTCACCGCGGTGGGCTGGCCGGAGGCTCCGACCTGCTCCGCGATCCGCGCCCGCTTCGACTCGACTTTCGCCAGGCCGAAATCCAGAATCTTCGCCTGCCCGCGGCTGGTCAGGAAGATGTTCGCCGGCTTGATGTCCCGGTGGACAATGCCGCTCGCATGCGCGGCGTCGAGCGCGTCGGCAATCTGGATCCCCAAGTCGAGAAGTTCGTCCACGCGGACGGGCCTGCCCTCGATCCGGTGCTTCAGGGTCTGACCCTCCAGCAGCTCCATGGCGATGAAGGGCCTGCCCTCGGATTCGTCAACATCGTGGATCGTGCAGATGTTGGGGTGGTTCAGCGCCGAGGCGGCGCGCGCTTCGCGCTGGAAGCGCTCAAGCGCCTGGCGCTCCTGGGAGAGTTCTTCGGGCAGGAATTTCAGGGCGACGCGCCGGCCGAGCTTGGTGTCCTCAGCTTCGTAGACGACTCCCATGCCCCCGCCGCCGAGCTTGCCGAGCACACGATAGTGCGAGATGGTCTGTCCGATCATTCTTTGCATCCTGCCCTGTGAACACAAGCCTGACGTCGCACTCCGGTGGGGATGAACTACCCGCCCGGGCGACGAACAAACTCAAATAAAATTGCAGAACTTCATCAGCACGGCTCTACCTCAGCCGTAGCATCAGGGCCTGAAAGCGCGGGTGCGAGCGCAACGGGTCAAGATCCGAGTCGTGGTCAAGCCAGTCTTTTTGCGCCATCCCCGAAGTGACCGCGTTCTCCAGGCAGTCGATGGCGGTCTCCACTTCGCCTAGCAGAGAGTAGTTGCACGCGGCGTTATAGAACGTCACGGGATCATCGGGCGCAATCGCTAATGCCCGGCGCGTCCACTCCCGGCATTTGTCGGGGTTGCCGGCCTGCAAGTGCTGGGTTGCTCCGAAAAGCAGAGCCCGGGCATCGTCGGGATGCATCTGAACGTGCTTTTCGATGACCTGCAGGCCCCGCAGATCGACACCTTTGGCTTCCTCTTTGCGGCCCAGGGCGTTGAGGGCCATGGCCAGGAGCCGCGGCGCCTGATAATCGTCCGGGTTCACCTCGCACGCTTTCCGGAACATTTCCGCCGCTGCCTCCATCTTCCCCTGCCCGTGCAAGGCTCGGCCGTAAAAGTAGTAGGCTTCAAAGAGCTTGGGATTAAGCCGGATCGCCGTTTCGAATTCTTTGGCCGCCTCCTCGTAGCGCTTGTTGAGAGCCACGGCCAGGCCGCGCGCGGCATGCGCCTCCGCGAGGTCGGGATCGAGTTCCAACGCCGTCAGGCTGGCCGCGTCGGCCCCCTTAAGGTTGGCGTCGCTGGACTCAAAATACATATAGAGGAAGGAACAACAGTCGGCGATGCCGGCATACGCCCGCGCGTAATTGGGATCGGCCTCAATGGCGCGCGTGAACATTTGCCGCGCAAATCCGAAGGACTTGCCTCGAAACTGGTGGAAGAACTGGCGACCGCGCAGGTAGTAGTCATACGCCTTGACGTTGGCCGTGGGGGCCTTGGCGATGGCCTGTTTTTCCGTGTCGCTGAGCATCACCCGCAAGGCCCGCGCGATGTTTTGCGCGATTTCATCCTGGATGGCGAAGACGTCTTCCATCTGGCGGTCGTAGCGTTCCGCCCAGACCGAACGGCCGGTGCGCGTCTCCACCAGTTGGGCGCTGATGCGCAGGCGGTTGCCGGCGCGCCGCAGGCTGCCCTCCAGGACGTGCGTGGCGTTAAGTTGCTGGCCCACCTGGGAGACGCTGGCCGCCTTGTCGCGAAACGCCAGCACCGCAGACCGTGAGAAGACCCAGATCTCCTGGATCTTGGAGAGCTCGGTGATGATGTCTTCCGTGATCCCATCGCGGAAATATTCGTCGTCCTTGGTGCCGCTTTGGTTTTCGAAATAGAGAACCGCCAGCGATTTCGGTGGCCGCGCCGGAGGGGGCGGCTGCTCCTCACCCTGTCCGCGCGCCGGCGCAGCCGCGCCGGAGTCGAGATCGCGTTTGAGACGCCGCAGGTCCGACAGCAGCTCGGAGGCGCCCTGATAACGCAATCTCCGATCCTTCTCCAATGCCTTGTTAATCACCCGGCAAAGCTCCGCCGGGAGGCGCGCATTGAACTCCGCGGGTGAAGCGGGCGTCCGATTCAGGATGGCGTCAAAGACCAGCGCCGAAGTGCCTCCCGAGAAAGCCTGCCGCCCCGTCGCCATCTCGTAGAGGACGACGCCGAAGCTGAACAGGTCGCTTCGCGCATCGAGGTCGTCCCCGCGCGCCTGCTCGGGAGACATGTACGCCACGGTGCCCAAGGCCGCGCCGGGGCTCGTCAAGTGCTCCTCCACGGTCGCCGCCGTAACGCCCACGGCTTCCGCCACGCGCTGCCCGCGCGGCGCCAGCTTGGCCAAGCCGAAATCCAGGACCTTGGCCTGGCCGCGCTGGGTGATGAGGATGTTCGCCGGCTTGATGTCCCGATGCACGATCCCCTTGAAGTGCGCGGCGTCCAGAGCGTCGGCAATCTGGATGGCCAGCTCCAACAGCACATCCGTCTTGAACGCTCCGCCCTCGATGCGGTGTTTCAGCGTGTCCCCTTCCAGCAGTTCCATGGCAATGAAGGGGCGGCCGTCGTTTTCATCGATTTCATAAATTGTGCAGATGTTGGGGTGGTTCAGCGCTGAGGCGGCGCGCGCTTCTCGCTGGAAACGCTCCAGCGCCTGGCGTTCCTGAGAGAGTTCTTCCGGCAGGAATTTGAGGGCGACGCGCCGGCCGAGTTTGGTGTCCTCTGCCTCGTACACAACTCCCATTCCGCCGCCACCCAGTTTGTCGAGCACACGATAGTGCGAAACCGTCTGGCCAATCATGGAAAAAAGGGGGCCCCGAGGGGCAATTCATCTTAGGCGGCGTGCAAACGGATGTCAACATTCGCCGGTTGGTGGCCGTTAATTCTCCCCAGCGGTTACCGCCCGTGATGTCAGGGGAGCGCGCGGCACAAGAAACCGGCGGATGAGCGTACTCTCTTTGACATCTCCGCGGACGTTGGAGTACCGTTGACCCTGTTCACGGGGGACTTCATGCGCGCGATCTTAGCCGGAATCCTCGCTGTTGCCTGTCTGACGCTCATGTGCACCAAGCGGGAAGCGGTATCAAAGGCTGAAGTCCGGGAAGCGATCGAGACCCACCTCAAGGAGCGCCCGAACTTGATGATGCCCAATATGGACCTCGAGCTTCAGGAGGTGAAATTCTCGGGGGATGCGGCGGAGGCCCAGGTACAATTTCGAAGCAAGCAATCTCCCAGCCTCGTGGTCGGGGTCAGCTACAAACTGCGGCGCGTGGATGGCCGCTGGAAGGTGGAGTCGACATCCCCCACGAGCGGCATGGGAGGGAACCCGCACGGCGCATCCGGTGCTCCTGCGACTGCCCCAGCCCCCGCTCCCGCGGAAACGCCCTTGCAGTCGAGCCACTAGGGGAGAAGTCAGGAGTCAGAAGTCAGGAGCCAGAATGGCTGCCCCAATCGAATTCGTACACCTTGGATATGGAGTCTCGCTTTACGGCTCCCATTTCACGACGGTCTCGGATTGCCGTTCCTCGGGCCAGCTCACGACCCTGATGGCTCAATCCCTGAGAGACCTCTCGTCTTTCTTCCTCCTCGATTCTGTCTCCTAAATTCTGACTCCTGACTTCTGACTCCTTTATTTCAGCTCATTGCACGCGGGAACGCCTCCCAAGCCGCGAGCGGTCAGCACCCCTCGAACGATGGCGCGGGCCGTCACCTCGGCGGCGGCGGTCCCCACCGTATTGAGGTCGGCGCGCTTCCGGCCCGCACTCAGGGCAAAGACAAGGTCCCCGTCGAACTGAGTGTGAACAGGACGGATGACACGCGCCAGGCCGTCCTGAGCCATCTGGGCAAGCTTGGTCGCCTGCAATTTGTCGAGAGCCGCGCTGGTCATCACCGCCACGAGCGTGGTGTTCGTGGCGCCGAAGTTCTTGCGGACCTTTCCCTTGAACATCTGCTCGACTGTGCCCGCGAATTGACTGGAATCCCGCGCCCGCCGGGCCCCGGCGATTATCTTGCCCGTTGAGGGATCGACGACGTCGCCGAAGGCGTTCACCACCCCCAGGGCCTGCACAAGGACTCCGCCCCAGAGAGTCAGGCTGGCGAATCCCACACCGCCTTTCGTGGCGTGATCGATTCCCAGGAGCTTTCCGACGGTTGCCCCGGTGCCTGCGCCCACCGAACCTTCTTCGACGTGCTGCCAGGCGCTCTCGCAGGCTTGCCGGGCCATCGCGGCATCGGGCCGCGCTCTTGACGAGCCGAGATGGAGATCGAAGATGACCGCCGCGGGCACAATTGGGACGCGGACGTTCCCCGCAGGGAAGCCGACCCCACGCGATTCCAGAAACTGCATCACCCCAGCGGCGGCGTCCAGACCAAAGGCGCTCCCACCGGTCAGAAACAGGGCGTGTACGCGCTCGACCAGATGTCCGGGCAGGCAGGGCGCGAGATCACGCGTTCCTGCCGCGGAGCCACGGATATCGACGCCGCAGACGGCGCCGCCCTCGCAAAGGATGACGGTGCAGCCCGTCAGGCCGCGGAGGTCGGTGGCGTGACCGATGCGAATCCCTGGCAAGGCTTCCGCTCTTCGATTTCGGGGCCGTTCTCTCATGGGAGGATTCCCTCTCGATAGCGCGTGATTGGTCAGCAGTCGGAAAGAAAAAGGCCGGCTCCGCGCCGTTGGAGTCGGCCTGATTCGCACTCGTTCGGTAAGGCACTACATGTTCTTGAGCGCCTTCTTCACGTCATCCTGCAGCTTCTTAACCGCCTTCTCTTTATCCCTATTGGGATTCCCCTTGAGCAGCGCTGCGCCCGCCTTCGCAGCTTCGTCGGCTACCCCGCAGAGCGAGCGGAACTTCTGGGAATCGCGCAAGTGTTTGCGGTTGAAGAGGCTCGCCCCCTCGAGCAGCGCTTTGCCCAAATAAAGGGAGAAGTCCACGCCGTCGAGCTTGACGGGGCCGGCGCTCAGGACGCTTCGCGCCTTGGAGCGATCTCCGCCCACCATCTCCGCCAGCGCGTCATCAATCCCCTTGAATTGCGCCTCGCGGGCGACCGCCTCCTGTTCGTCCGGCTCAATCCAGCCGCCTTCCATCACGTGAGCCAGCGGCGGAAGGGTGAGCGGGCCTTCCGTGGTGGGATAGGGGGCCTCGAGAGTGAGTTCCTTGGCAATCTGCGAGCCTTCCGTCAGCCGATGGGCGGCGTCACCAAGCGCCAACGCGACCCGCGCTCCGAATTGTTGATTATCGTGGTGCAGGCGCTCAAACTCCGCCTTGAAGCGCGTGTTCTTGGTGGCGTCGGCCCCTTTTTGGTAGGCGTCCACCAGTTCCTTGTAAGCCTTGACCTGCCCGCTGTACAAAGCCACTTCCAGAACCAGCGAGCGCTCGGTGAAGACATTGGGCGGCGAGGCGGTTGCCGGGTCGTCGGCGAATTCCGAAACGCGATCAAAGCGCCCGCGCTTAAACATGTCCTTGGCGCTGTCGAATTCGTAGGCGACCCCCGTGGGCTTCGGTTGCGGCGGAGAGCAACTCAGAATCAACGCCAGCGCCGTGACTAGAAGTCCCAGGAGTCGAGCGGATCGGATGAGGGATATTCGAGGCGGAAACATGATAACTCCTCCCGCGAGGTTTCGTTGCGGCGAGAGGTGTGATGGCGTTCCACTGCCGGGCAGGCAGAAGGTCTCGTGACTCGCACTCGCCGCGACGCGATGGGCACGCCGTTGCCATCCAAGGAAACCTCTTGCGAAAGCACGGCGGACCCCATCAGCTTGGCGGCTCACTATATTCCAACGCCATGGCGTTTTCAACGCCGACCATGCCCCAGCACAGAAACCCGGACTTTCCTTCTCCGGGGAAAGTGGCTGTCGCCGGCGCGGCGAGTCACAGTGGATTCTGCTCCGTCGGACGCGAGGTTGAGTTCCTAAGCCCGTTGCCCGCGAGTCCCCCGCTATTTGCCCTGGAGTCTCATGTGCCCCCTGGAGTGGGGGAGGCAAGTCAAGGAGCGAAGAGTATTTTGAGGCTCGTCTCCGCTTCTTGCATCTTCTGGAAGCCGTGCTCGGCGTCTTCGAGGGGAAGCTGGTCGGTGATGAGCGGGGCGACATCGACCGCGGCGCGCTCAAGCAGCGCAATCGCCACCTGGTAATCCCGCCGCTCGTAGACGCGCGCGCCCGTAGTGCGGATTTCCTTGAAGACCAGGTTCAGAACGTCAACCTCCGGAGGGGCTTTCGGCAGACCCACAAAGGTAATCTCTCCCCGCACTCGGCAGGCGTGGACGGCGTCGCGGTACGCGCCGGCCCCGCCGGTCGCCTCATAAACGCGGTCGACGAACGGCTCGCCTGCCACGCGCTGCAGTGTCTCGCGGAGAGGCTCCTGTGCCGGGTTGACGACCTGAAATCCCATGCGCCCAGCCAGCCCGCGGCGGAAATCCTTGACCTCGGAGACGACGATGGCGCGCGCCCCCGAGGCCTTCAGGACCTGCGCGATGAGATTTCCGATCGGACCCGCGCCCGTCACCAGCGCGGTGTCGCCGGGCCGGAAGCCGGAGCTACGGACTGCATGGACGGCCACGGAAAGCGGCTCGACCAGCGCCGCCTGCTCATCGCTCACCGAGTCAGGGACTGCGAAGAGTTGGTCGGGTTGAGCTTTGACGTACTCCGCGATGCCGCCATCCACGTCAATGCCAATCAGCCCCAGTTTCTCGCAGACGTGGCTCGCACCCTCGCGGCACGGCGCGCAGTGGCCACAGGAAATCAGCGGGTAGACCGCCACGCGCATCCCGGGCTTCCAAACGGCGTCGGCAGGCGGGCGCGCCTCCGCAACCGCACCGAAGATTTCGTGGCCTAGTACGCGGGGCGGAACGACGCGCGGATGCTTGCCGCGACGAATCAGAATGTCCGATCCGCAGATGCCGGCGTAGCGCACCTTGACCAGGGCCTCGCCGCTCGCAAGCTGAGGCACCGGCCAGTCCTCGACCTGGACGGTTTCGGGTCCTCTGTAGACTCCAGCCCTCATTGCTCTCACTCCTCGCTGCATAACACGGTGTTAGCCAGCCGTGAAGTTCTTCAATTCACAATCCAGAATCAACCACAGCCCATCTCTCAGCGGAGCGTCCAGCACCGGCAATCGTCAATCGACAATCTTCAATTATCAATTCATCGCGCCATCCAGCCGCCATCCACGACCAGCACATGACCGTGGACATAGTCGGAAGCGCGCGACGCCAGGAAGACAAACGCGCCCTTCAAATCGTCAAGGCTTCCCCAACGGCCGGCGGGAATTCGATCGTTAATCTGCCGAGAGCGGAGGGGGTCCTCGTAGAGCACACGGGTCAGACTGGTGAGGATGTAACCCGGCGCGATGGCGTTGACGTTCACGCCGAACTTCGCCCACTCGTTGGCCAGCGCCTTGGTCACCTGCGCCACACCGCCTTTGCTGGCCGCATAGGCCGGCACGTTGATCCCTCCCGAAAAGCTCAGCAACGACGCCACGTTGATGATCTTGCCGCGCTTCTGCTCGATCATCACTCGCCCCACGCTCTGGCACATGCGGAACAGCGTGGTGAGGTTCAGTTCAATCACCCGGTCCCAGTCCGCCTCCGGGAGATCCACTGCCGGACCGCGGGCAATCGTGCCGGCGTTGTTCACGAGGATATCGACGCGCCCCCACTGGCGGAGGATTTCTGACACCAGGTGATGGCGAAATTCCGCTTGGCTCAAGTCGCCCTGGAAGCTCAGCGCGTGGCGGCCCAACGCCTCGACGGCGTGGCAGGTCTCCCCGGGATCGTGCGCGTGCCCGAGCACAGCGACGTCCGCTCCGGCTTCGGCCAGCGCCAAGGCGGCCGCACGGCCGATTCCCGTTGCGCCGCCCGTCACCAGCGCCTTCGTCCCCGCGAGATTGAAGGTTTCCAACAAGCTTCCCCCTATGTCTAGTCCCAGAGTCAGGCTCCGATGCTAGGCTGGATGAGAGGGACTTTGCAACTGGCCCCTCGATGGCCTCGGAAAAGAATGACAAGGAACGTTGGGGGATCCGAGTCCATCATCCGTTGTAGTGGGAGCATGTTCTCGGCTGATTGTTGAGGCGTCGAACCGCGAATCCCGGCCGTGAGGTCCGCGAAGGAGGAAATCAGTCGCGATTCTAATACTGCATTGCGAAGTGCGTCGCAGTTCTCGCCAACTCGCGGTCGTACAATTGGCGTTTGTAAGGGTTTGACAAGACTCGATAGGCCTCAACGATTTCCCGGAACCTGGTGCCCTCCACACCCGGAGTCATGTCGGGGTGGTATTTCCTGGCCAGCTCACGAAACGCCCGCTTGATCTCCGCGTCGGAGGACCCACGCGGGATGCCCAAGACCTCGTAGTAAGTGAACCTGGCCCTACTCACTTCCATTCTCCTAACCCACTGATATTACGTAGGATGTCTTGAGAATGGGCGGCTGAAAAGGATCGAAGGCCCCTGCCCATGGCATCGTTGGCATGGTGACGGTTGCACCGGGCCAAACCTACAGGGTCGAGCGATTTGTTGTCAAGCAATTTTGGAGAGTACGGCGCGAACCGCGCTGCCAAGCCCTCGCCGCCGCGTCCGGTTGCGTGGGCGGGTGGGGTACAGGATCGCGCGAACCCGCCTCTTCGCGATCGGCTCAGCCAAATCACGTTGGGGCTTTCTATCGCGTCCCGCCACCACTGGAAATCACCGTGATCGCGATTATCAGGAAGGCGATCCCGACGAGCGAGTAGCCATAGGCCCGGCGGCTCGCGCCCTTCCACTCGCCCGAAAGTGCGCCCAACACATTCGAAGTAATGAGGGCCATCGACATGAAGAGTGGCCAGCCGACAATGCCTCCCAGCGGCCCGAGCGCCGTCGCGCCCATGCCGTAGGACATGAAGCTCCCGAAGCAGATGATCCCCATGAGGCTTCCGCCCAGCCAGTAGCCGGCGGGGGCGTTCGATGTCAAAAAGAGATTCCAGGTCCGGTTTCTCTGCAAAAGAAGAATGCAGTATCCGGCGTTGGCCACGAATCCCGAAGTCAGCGTCAGCGCCCAGATGGCGTTGGCGGCCATGCTCATCGTTGCACCGCTCGAAAAAGCCTGCCGCTGTAATTCTTCGCCAAAAACGAAGGCGAAATTGAGCATGGGGGAGAAGATCCCTGACAGGATGCAAATGACGACACCGACGACAAAACTCGACCGCGCCGTGGCTGTCTGGGCCTGTGTTTCCTGTTCCCGGCGCCGCCCGGCGATGGCGCAGAAAAAGATGCCGACGACGACCAGCAGCGTCCCCAGCATCAGCGCCAGGCCCTGGCGCGTCCACAGCCGTTCGGGATGCAGGACCACCAGCGGCAGGAACGTGCCGATGGGCGCGATGAGCCCCAGAATGAGCCCGTAGCCCACGGCCAGTCCCAGGCGGCTCACGCCCAACCCGAAGAGCACCGAGCCGATCCCCCAGCCGAATCCGAAAATCAGGACTTTGGCGAGCGTGGCCGTGGAAGTCGTCCGGTAGATATCGCCGAGCTGCGGCACGGTCGTAAAGGCGACAATCCAGGGAACGATAATGAGTCCCACAACGGAATACACCAGCCAGGAATTCTCCCAGTGCCAGCCGTGCAGGCGTTTCATGGGCAGCACCCAGCTCCCGTTGAGCAGGCCGCCCAGCAGAACGCCAGCGACACCCCAGCCGATGTTCATGTGCACGAATCCTCCCGCCCGGTGTTCACGCGGCCTTGACGCCCGTGATCTTCTCTACGCTTTCACGAATGCTCGCCGGCTCAAACACTCGTTTCCAATCGGGCTGGAATAAGACCTTCTTAGCTTCCTCGATGGCTTTCTGGGCGCCCGCGGAGAACTGCCAGTCGATCTCGTTGAAGACGATGGCCAGCTCGATGTTGATGTGGCCCATCAGGAAGTCGCGCGCCGCCTGGGCGGGAACGCCGCGCCGAATGGCTTCATCCATCGCTTCGCGGATGATGGTCAGGCAGGTGGCGGCAACGGTCTCGGAAAGCGCCGGCTCGAGGATGGCCATCTGCTCGACGGTGACGCGGTGCGCGCGCAGAACCGGCCCGAAGATCCTGCGGGCCAGCGCTTCGCCCCGCGCGTAGGCGGACTCCGGACCCTGCATCAGCGCGCAGACCAGCGCCTGCTTCGCCTTGCCGCTGCCGAAGAAATCGCGCCGCGCTTCCATGTCCGCTTCGTCGTTAAACACCGGCGGGTGCGCGGGGTGCGTCACAAAGTAGGAAATGTCGGGACGTTTCGGAAGTATTCCCGCATGTGCCGCGGCCGGGTCGAGCGTCATCACCAGCGTGCCGCTGCGCAGGCCCGGCACAACTTCCGCTGCGATCTGGCCCACGAGCTTATCCGGCACCGCCATGACAACCACGTTCGCGGCCTTCACGGCCTCTTCTTTCGAGACGGCCGCGAAACCAGCCTCGCGCAGGCGCGCCTGCCCGGCGTCGCTCGGCTCGACCGAGAGCAGACGGTACTCCGGGACGTTCTTGAGCGCGCGCACCACGCGCATCCCCATGCTTCCGCCCGCACCAAACAACGCGATGGTGGTCATGATTTCCCCTCACTCTGAATGCAGATTCTAAGGGATTCTCTATCCGGAGAGCAGCCGGCGCAGATATGCAGCGGCCTGGCGCGCCGCGGGCTCGGGATCGCCCTCCGGCGCCAGCACCACGGAACCCGAGCCGTGGAATCCCTCCTCGCGCAACAGGCGCATGATGAGTGGCCAGTCGAGCCGATCTTTTTCCGCCCGCACTCCGGGTGGCCAGCGGCTCGGGTCGTAGAAGTGGATGTGACGCGCCTGGCCCCGCGCCGCGCGAATGCCGTGCTCGATGGAAGGCTCGGCCTCCGTGAGCTGGTAAGTATCGAGCATCACGCTGAACGCCGGGCTGCCGATGCGGTCCACCCAGGCCATCGCCTCTTCCACGGTGTTGATGAAGCTGGTGACGCCGGGGTCGGCGGGCTCGAGCATGATGATCGCCCCGGCTTTTTCCGCGTGCGCGGCGAGCTCGCGGAAGATTTCGTCGGCCAAGCGGTCCATCTCCTCACGGCTTGCTCCCGGAATGCCCGCGCCGCGCGCGGCCCCCAGCCCCACGCGCGCCTGAAAATGACCCGCGAAGCTGAGAATGTCTTTGAACGCGTCAATCGATTTCCGCCGCACCGCGGCGTCGGCGTGGAGCAGCGCCAGCCCCTGGGCAAAGACCCTTCCCGTATTGACCACCGGCATGATGGCGCCCGTAGATTGGAGAGCGTGCTCGAAGGTCGCGGGGTCCGGAACATGCAATGGGTCGGGCGTGAATTCGATGCCGTCGTAGCCCCAGGCCAGCGCCCCGTGCGCGAACGACTTGTTGATGTTTTCGTATTCGCCGGTGAAAGTCTTCTGGTCGACGATGGCAAAGTCAATCTCTTCCCCGGTGGTCTCCGCCTGGCCCTCGCCTCGTAGCGCCGCCAGCAGGTTCGCGTGGCACGCCACGATGCTCGACTGCACCACCGCATAAGCGGGGTCGGCCCAGGCGTAACGCGGCGGAGGAACCCGCCGGGCGTGCGTTCCGTCCTGGGTGGTGACGCGAACCCAGAAGTCGGGCGCGAGCTCCGCGGAGCCCCGCTCCGCCTCGACAAAGACGAAGGTCTCCGGGAAGCGGTCACGCTCGAGGAAATTCTCGGCGTAACCCAGCTCGCAGACGACGGTCGTTCCCGTCTGCATCTTCATCATCACCGTGGCCACATCTTCGCCCTTGATGTCGGCGTGAACGCGCTGAATCTGGCAAGAGAGTTGGTCCGCCTCACCAAACAGGAAGCGGGCCACGTCCAAGACGTGCGTGCCCACATCGGTGAGAACGAACTCCTCGAGCTCCTTCAGAAAGGGCTGGTTGATGAACACCGGAAAGCCCGAGACCATGGTGATCCGCGCCCGAAACGGCCGGCCGATGCGCCCCTCGTCGAGGACGCGCTTGAGTCCGCGGATGGGCGTCTGCCAGCGCCAGTTTTCGTGGACGAAGAAAGGCACCTGGCCTTCGCGGCAGGCGCTGACCATGCGCCCAGCTTCCGCCAGCGAGAGCGCCATGGGCTTCTGGCAGATGACCGGAATTTTGCGCTCGGCGGCCAGCAAGACGAGCTCCGCGTGGGTCTCGGGGCTGGTGACCACGTCGAGGAAATCCACCTGCTCGCGCCGGAGAAGTTCCTCCGGGTCTTCGTAGGCGCGCGGCACGCCGAATTCCTCCGCGCGCTCTTCCGCCTTCCGTCGCACCCGGTCGCAGACCGCGACGCACTCCACGCCACCCAGTTCCCGCCACGCGGCAAGCTGGAAGCGCGACCAGAACCCCGCACCGAGCATCGCAAATCGCTTCTTCGCCATGGGGATTGACCTCGAGAGGTCTCGGGACATTCTTTCCACGCGAGGGACCGCGGTTCGGAAAGCGCTAATATACACTTCACGCGGCGATTTACAAACGCATCGAGAGTCCCCACGGCGCACCGGCCTGCCGGCCGGTGTTTATGGGTTATACTGGAAAAGGATTGCCGCACATTCAACGAGGAAATTGATCCATGGGGACGCCTCGCACTTTGGCGCCAAGTCTCGGAAATCTCACCGTGGCCGCCTTCGAGAGCCGCCGGGCGCAGGAAATGGCCGCGCTGATTTCCAATCTGGGCGGCGTGCCGCTGGTGGCGCCGTCGGTCCGAGAAATCCCCTTGCAGGAAAATCCGGCCGTCTTCGAGTTTGCCGAGCAGTTGTTCGCCGGCAAACTCCACGGAGTCATTTTCATGACCGGCGTGGGGACGCGCACGCTGCTCGAGGTGCTCGAAACCCGCTACGCGCGCGATGAAATCGTTCACGCGCTGGCGCGGGTGACCGTCGTGGCGCGCGGCCCGAAGCCCGTAAAGGTGCTGCAGGAATTCAAAATCCCCGTCACCCTCTCCATTCCTGAGCCCAACACTTGGCGGGAAATCCTCGAGGAGCTCGACGAAAGCCCGCGCGGCTTCACTCTCCAAGGCAGCCGCGTGGCCGTGCAGGAATACGGCATTTCCAACGAAGCCTTCATCCAGGAATTGCGCGGCCGTGGCGCGGAGGTCCTGCGCGTGCCGGTCTACCGCTGGGCGCTGCCCGAAGACCTCGGCCCGCTGCGCCGCACCCTGGACGCCATCATCGCCGGAACCGCGCGCGTGGCGCTATTCACCAACGCCACACAGGTGTATCACCTTGTGCAGGTCGCGGCCGAGAGCGGAGACAAGGAGAAGCTGCTCAAAGCGTTCGAGCGTTGTGTCGTCTGCTCCGTGGGACCAACTTGCACGGAGGCGCTGCTCGCGAATGGCATCGCCGTCGATCTCGAACCCGAGCATGGACGCATGGGCGCCTTGGTGCACGAGGCGGCGAAGCGGGCGGCGGAAATGCTCCGCAAGAAGGAGGGAGGCAGAAGTCAGGAGACAGAAGTCAGGAGTCAGAAGTCGGAAGTCAGAAGCCAGAAGTCAGAAGGCGTGATGGGGCCAACGTTATCAGACGCGGCACAAGGTACGACGCCTGCCAAAGCCCGGGTGGTAGCGCCGTGGAAGGATTCTCGCTTCATGAAGGCGTGCCGGCACGAGCCCGTCGATGCCACACCCATCTGGCTGATGCGCCAAGCGGGGCGGTACATGCGCGAATACCGCGAGCTGCGCGCGCGCGTGCCGTTCCTCGAGCTCTGCAAGAATCCGCAACTGGTCTCGGAAGTCACCGTGGCCGCCGCGGAGCGCCTGGGCGTAGACGCCGCCATCATCTTCGCGGACCTGCTGCTAATTGTCGAGCCGCTCGGCTATCAACTCGAATACGACCAGGACGAAGGGCCGGTCATCAAGCCCCGGCTCGAGCAGTCGAACGACGTCGGCCGCCTGCGCGAAGTCGAGCCCGAGGACTCGCTTGCCTATGTGTTCGACGCCATTCGCCAGACGCGCGCCGACTTGAATCCGCGCACGCCGCTCATCGGCTTTGCGGGAGCGCCGTTCACGCTGGCCTCCTATCTCATCGGCGAAATACGTCAACGGCCAGATCGTCGCGGGCGCGCAAGTCGTCCAAATCTTCGATTCCTGGGTCGGCTGCCTCGGCCCGGAGGATTATCGCGAGTTTGTGCTGCCGTACACCCGTCTGATGATGCAGCAGATTACGCCCGACACGCCCATCATCCATTTCGGCACGGGCAACGCCATGTTGCTCGAACTCATGCGCGACGCGGGAGGGCACATCATCGGCGTGGACTCGCGCGTTCAGTTGGACGAGGCGTGGGCGCGGCTGGGGCCAGATGTGGGCATCCAGGGGAACCTCGACCCCGTCGTTCTCTACGCTGATCTCGCTTACATTCGCAGTCGCGCGGAGCGGATTCTTCGCCAGGCGGGCGGCCGCCCCGGGCACATCTTCAACCTCGGGCACGGCATCCTGCCCGATACGCCGTTCGAGAACGTCAAGGCGCTGGTCGAGATCGTGCACGAAATGAGCAGCCGGCAGAAGTCAGAAGTCAGCAGTCAGAAGTAAGGAGAACGGGTGCCCGGGGGATAACCCTTCTTCCCGGGCCGCCACGACTCGCGCGGGCGGACGCGTTGTCCCGTTGACAGGGTTTGGCAAGAATGCTAGACTAGTCATGTGGTAAGAGGGGACCTGGCGCGCTCGGAAGTGCGGCTGGGAGGGCTCTGATGCTGCTCCGAGCCCTGCTTGCCTTATCCTCCGCCGGGGCAGCCCGGGGCAGCAAGGGCCGAAACAACAGAATTGAGGACGCAACCCTTGTATCAAGTAAAAAGTTCAGTTTCCCGCAGTTTTCTTTTCTGCGGTTTTGTCGCCGGGATAGTCCGATACGCACCCGCTTGACTTTTGCGCTATACTGGCATCTAATTTGCCTCCAATTTGGTACTTGGCCAGACGACCGATGCTGCCAAAAGGCCGGTCGAGGCATTCTAACCAGTGTGAAGAATATTGGGGAGAGGCATAGCCAATGAGGGTTACAGTACAGGCAAAATTTACGCTCTTTGGGGTACTCAAGCGTGAGGGCGACTGGTATATTGCCCACTGTCCTCCTCTCGACATCTCTACCCAGGGCAGGACGTTGGCAGAAGCCAAGAAGAACCTGGTCGAAGCCTCCGAGCTGTTCATCATTAGCTGCCTAGAACGCGGAACCCTAGAGCAGGCCATGCGAGAGCTTGGATTCGTGCCGTTCAAGGCTAAGCCACGGAATATTCCAAACGCATTTCCCATAGCGATCCCCGTTCCATTCGGACTTGAGAAGAGCCTTCCGTGCCACGCCTAACCCCGCTCGGTTGGCAGAAAATCGTCTCCGTGTTTCTGAGGCTCGGCTATCGAATGGCTGGTCAGAAAGGTAGCCATGTCAAGCTTGAAAAGCCCGGAGTGGCCAGGCCACTGATCATTCCCCGCTACGATGAGGTCGGAATTGACATTATTTCTGGCCTGATTCGAACAGCGGGCATTAGTCGGGACGCCTTCCTAGACCTCCTCTAGAACCGCTGGCAACTTGCGTAAGGTACACACTTCCGATTGAGGAAACGAACCCACAATCTCCTTTAGAATCAACACGCGTTGAAAAAACGAACCCAAACCCGCAGCCAGAGTAACTGCCACTGGGGAAGCGGGCGGAAATCGCTGAAGGTATGATACCGACCACCCCAGAGCCGACAAAAAGTCCCTCTTTCCTCTCGAACCGCTGGGGAGTGCTGTTGCTCGCGCATGGCGCTCCGGACCGGCTGGAGGATATCCCGGAATTCCTCCTCAACGTGCGTGACGGTCGCAAGCTGCCGGATGCGGTGGTGCAGGAGATTACTCACCGTTACAGCCTGATTGGCGGCGGCTCGCCGCTGCTCCGCCTGACGACGCTGCAGGCCGAGGGTCTCGCGCGACTGCTCGTGCAGCCGGTCTATATCGGCATGCGGAACTGGAAACCGTTTATCGCCGACGCCGTCCGCCAACTCAATGAGGACGGTGTTGGCCGCGTGGTCGTGCTGTGCCTCGCGCCCCAAAACTCGCGAACCAGCATTGGTCTCTACCGGAAGTATCTTGACGACGCTGTAACCAAATTCGCGCCGCGCCTGCAGGTGGATTTCATTGAAAGCTGGCACGACCACCCGCTCCTGGTGGAGGCGTTTCGTGAGAAGGTGGCAGCGGCAATCGCGCGCGTGGAGGCGGAAGCAGGTGGGCCCGTGCCGCTTATCTTCACGGCGCACAGCGTGCCGGAGAAGACCATCGCGGACGGCGACCCTTACGAGCAACAGGTCCGCGAGACCGCGCGGCGCGTGGCCGAAGGCCTGGGCCTTGGCGACTATCGCCTGGCGTTTCAGAGCCAAGGCATGACGGCGGAACCGTGGATCGGGCCCCGGGTTGAATCTTTGATCGACGAGCTCGCCGGCGCAGGCCAGCGTCATGTACTGCTCGCGCCCGTGGGTTTCGTGAGCGATCATGTCGAAATTCTTTATGACATTGACGTGCTGTTTCGCGGCTACGGGAGATCAAAAGGCGTGACCGTGCACCGCTCGGAATCGCTGAACGACAGCCCGGCATTCATTCGGGCGCTCGCCGCGATTGTCACGGAACGTCTGGGGCAGCACGTTGGTGAGAGCAGGCAGTAGGCAGAGGGCAGGAGGCAGTCAGCAGAAGGTGTTTGCTGCTTCCTGCCTTCTGCCGACTGCTTACTGCTGACTGTCCCGGTGGCGTTTTGAGTCACGTGCAACCATCCAGTTTCAGGATCGCAGTGGTGGGGGGCGGCATCGCCGGCCTTTCCGCGGCCTACACGCTGGCGCGCGCGGGGCAGGACGGCGCCCCCATCGACGTGAGGCTCTTCGAAGGCCGCGACCGTCTGGGCGGCGTGATTCGCACCGAGCGCGTAGAAGGGTTCGTCATCGAGGGCGGCCCGGACAGCTTTCTGGCGGAAAAGCCGGAGGCCGCCGCTCTCGCGCGCGAGC
Source organism: Terriglobia bacterium (assembly GCA_020072905.1). GTDB lineage: Bacteria > Acidobacteriota > Terriglobia > UBA7540 > UBA7540 > JAIQGB01. Next base: position 21,635 of record JAIQGB010000037.1, read on the forward strand.
TCGGCCTGGGCGATCAACTCTTGGGCTCGAACGACCGCGAGCGGCGGACCTACATCCTCCACCGCGGGCGACTGGTTCCGCTTCCCGACGGGTTGATGTTGCTGGTGCCCACGCGCCTCTGGCCGATGGTGACGACGCCGCTCATTTCTCTGACGAACAAACTCGCTATGGCCGCCGAGTGGTTCAGTCCGCCGCCGGCAAGCCAGGCTGCTGACGAGTCGGTCGCCTCCTTCGTCCAAAGGCATTTCGGCGAGGCGATGGTCGACAACATCGTGGACCCGCTTCTGGCCGGCGTCTACGGCGGCGACTGTCGTCAACTAAGCATCCGGTCAGTGCTGCCCCGCTTCTGGGAAATGGAGCGCCGGTACGGCAGCCTGACCCGCGCCACGCTCCGTGCCCGGCGGGAGCGAATCAGGGCAGCGGAGGAGGCTTGCAACTCTGCCGAGTCCGCGCGCTATCAACCTCTGTCGCTCTTCATGACCCTCCGTGACGGCCTCGACAAGCTGGTGTCGGCGCTCTCCCAAAGGCTGGAGAACTCGCAGGTGCAGTTGGGGACGCGGGTGACCTCACTCAAGCCCCCTCCGAGTCCCGGCAATGCGTACACGATTCGGCTCGAGAACGGATCAACCTATGTGGCCCAAGCCCTCGTCCTCGCCCTGCCCGCCCACGAGGGCGCGAAGCTCATCTCTCCTTTCAGCCCTTCGCTGGCCATGCGGCTGGGAGAGATTCCCTACAGTTCCTCGATGACGGTCTCGTTAGCGTATGAATCCGGCGCGCGCGAGATGTTGCCTCCGGGCTTCGGATTCCTGGCCCCGCGCAAGGAGAAACGGCGGCTGATGGCCTGCACGGTCGTGCACGCGAAGTTCAACCATCGCTCCCCGGC
>JAIQGB010000038.1 GCA_020072905.1 Terriglobia bacterium
AGGGATGTTGTTCCGGGGTTTCCCCGCCAAGCTGCTGATTCCCATGCTGGTGCTGATCTCGCTTCTGGCGGGGATGGGCCTGGACACCCTGCGAGGAGCAGCGCAGAGATGGAAGGGCCGGAGACTGCGAATCGTCCGCCCGCTCGCGGTAATGTTAGGGTGTGTAGTCGTCGTCTGGCTTCTTGCCCTGCTCGTGCCGGGATGGATCGACCCGCCCACCCAGTGGCTCCTGGTCAAGACCAATAAGATGTTTGTCCGCACGCCCGCGGGGGAGCTCTCGTCCGCGCAGGTGCAAGGGGCGACGACCTACTTCATCAAAATGCTCCGACTCTACCTCCCGGGACTTGGCGGCTTCCTGCTGGGCGCCCTGCTGTGGCTGAGGGCGGTGGGGCTCGAAGCTTCGTGGGCGCGGCGGGCCCTGCCGGGGATCGCCGTCCTCGCTTGCGCGCAACTCGTGATTGCGAACTATTCCGTCAATCCCACGGTCCCAAAGAGTTTCTACACCTACCGGCCTCCCGTGCTTGACCACTTTGATCCTTCCCACCGGCCTTACCGCTTTGCTTACATCTTCCGGGAAGCCCAAACCCCGGTCACGACCCCGGACGTGCAAGGTTTCCTCAACTTCGAATCCATTCCCGAGGCGGCCCACTACTCGCCCGCAGCTCAAATCGCCCTTCGGGACCGTCTGATCCTTTCGCGTGGGTCGATGCTCCTGAACGTCGAGGGGGTCATGAACATTGATGTGGAAGGGTCCTTTCCGCCTTATCTTTTTGACTTCTGGGTCTACGCCCTGCGCGGCCTTCCCGATCCAGCCTCCACGGCGTGCCTGCTGGGGCGAACCAACGTGCGTTACGAGGTTTTGCGCTCGCCTCGGGAGCTTTCGACGCAGCGCGAAGTGGCGACGATCTTTAACGGCTCTCCAAAACCCGGCTACCTCTTCGAGAATCTCTGCCTTGTCCCCCGCGCCTACGCCGCTGGGGGCGCCCAGCAGTCCCAGAGCGTCGCCGCGACGTTGCGGCGTCTGGCCGACCCGGCCTTCGACGCCACAGGGGAAGTCTTCCTCTCTCCCGACGCGGACGGCGCGCCCACCACGTCGCCGGCGGGGCCGGCGGGCACCGTGCGGATTGCCGATTACAAGCCGAACGAGGTGACTCTGAACGCTCGGCTGGGCCGAGCCGGGTATGTGACGCTGCTCGGCCGATTCGATCCCGGCTGGCACGCCAGCATCGATGGCCAGGAGGTGCGCGTGTTCCGCGTGAATCAGCTTTTTCGTGCGGTGTACTGCCCGGAGGGAGAGCACGAGGTTCGTTTCTTCTATCGACAGCCGGGATTGCGGGCGGGCCTGATCTTATCCATTGCCGCGGCGCTTCTCCTCGGATTCATTTACTTCTTCGCTCCGGGCGGACGGAGTCCAGAGTGAACGCCACTGGAATTCTTGGGTAACTCAATCCTCATGCCTCTTCTTCGCACGGCCGTTCTCGATGTCATTCATGACCAGATGTCGGGGGCGAGAGTCCGCTTTCTCGCCTGTGCCGCCGGACTCCTCGCGGTGGCTTACTATCTCCACTCGGCCGGGACTTTGCAGTTCCCTTTCGACGATTCATACATCACGCTCGAGTTCGCGCGCAACTTCGCCGCCACGGGCCGCTTCACCTACGACGGTGTGCACGCTGTGCCCGGAGCGACCAGCCCTCTCCACGTGTTGCTGCTCGCCCTGGCCGCAAGACTGGGATTTGGACTGGAGACCGGCGACGCTGCGCTGGGAGTCTTGTTCTTTCTCCTGATCATCGAGCGGACTGCCGCGCTCGCGTGGCGCCTCACCCAAAGCAGGCTGGCCGTGATTTTCGCCGCCACTGTAACCGCCGTGAGCGGCTACCTCGTCTATGACGCTCTCAACGGCCTGGAAACCACCCTGTTCATCTTCCTGGTCCTCGCCTGGATCACATCGGTTGTCGCCTTCTTCGACAGCCGAACCGTGAAGGTCGGAATGGTCCTGTGGCTCTTCCTGGCAGTGCTGGCGCGTCCTGAGGCGTTGTGGCTCGCGGCGAGTGTGGGCGCTTATCTCCTGCTTCGCGCGGTGCGCTCACCCCTCGAACGCACGCCGCTCCTGCGTCTGCTTGCCTCTCTCGCAGCCGCGGGCGCGCTGGCCATTCTGGCCCAGTGGGCGCTGACGGGTTCACCTTTCCCGCACACCGCTCTGGCCAAGGTTTATCTTTTCGAAGACTTCCGCCGGCCCCTGGGAGCGCGGCTCGCTATTTTCTGGCACGCATTGCGCGAGGTCTGGAGCCCTCTCTATTTCTTTCTGCTGCTGGGAATCTGGGCGCGCCGCAGCCGCGTCGTCTTCTGGATGCTTTTGCCGTGGCTCATCATCACCGAAGCTCTCTTCTGCCTGCTGCTCCCCGGCCAAGTGGCGACCTACTGGGGCCGGTATCAGCATCCTCTGATGCCCATCGCCTTCGTCCTCGCCGGCGAAGGTTTTGAGACTGCCACGCGCTGGCTGGGAAGGTATCGAGCTGGAAAGGCGGCAAGGGTCGTCATGGTGGGGCTGGTCGTCATGCTCTGCTTCATCAATCTCCGGGAGTTTCGCCAGAACCTGGAAGATGACAAACAGGTGATCTTCAGCAACCACTTCTGGGCGGTCGATTGGCTGCGCCAGCATGCTCCCCCGGACGCGCGGGTCGCCACGCACGACATCGGCGTTCTCCGCTATCAGGGCGGGTACAATCTGGTCGACCTTTCGGGACTGGTCAACCGTGAGGCTTTTGAGAGGAATCGGGAGGGGAAAGGTCAATTCGAGTACCTTGCCGGCCAGCGGCCCGACTACTTGATTGGGATTGACTTCTGGCTGGAGGGCTTCTTGCACTACATTCCGCAACTCAACTGCTGTTGCCGGCGCGTCGCCCGTGCCGCGCCGCGCACGCCAACGACGATTGGTCTCTCCATCTATCAGTGCGACTGGGGAGGCAGAGGTCTCTCCCCTCCCTCTGCCGTGGAGAACTCCACCCGGCGGTAAATGACAAAGTATTCCAGGTCCTTCGCCAGCGCATAATGGTCGTTGATGAAGATGGCGAACTCGGGAAAGACCTGGAGATATTCCTCCGAATCGAAGTCATTGTAGGCGATGTAGGGCACGGCATCATCGCGCGCCACCACCAGGAACGCGGGCGGAGATTTCTCCAGGTCTCCGACCATCTCCCGGCGCCAACGCGGCGGGGACCACGGAGATATCAGCGCCAGGTTGGAGACAAACCGCGTGGGGCAGCGCCGGCCCGTCTGGAAATAGATGAGCGGCTCACTTCCCCAAACGAAGATCTCATCGCGTGCTCGAAGGTTCTTGCGAAGGTAACTGATCACCCGCATCTGATCCGGGAAATGCGAGATGGGGTTCGGCCAGGCGTAGGCGGCGTAGAAGACATCCGGATTGCGCCACCAAGCCGCGAGCGCTTTGTAGTGCTCGGCGATGTCGGCAGCCTGCCCAGGAACGGTCCAGGCAACAACGTTTGCAAACAGGATCCAAATCAATACGCGGGCCAGACGCCATCCCCGCACCGTGAGGTGTCGCGCCAGGGCGCGAAATCCCTCGTAGAGCTTCACGCCCAGATAGCCCCAGATCATGGCAAGAAACGGAAAGCTGGTTTCAAAGGCGTAGGAATGGAAGCGGACTTGCGAGGCCGTGCAGAGATAACCGATCCCGGCAGCCACAAAGACAGGCCCGAACCTCGCGAGGTCACGCGACCTCCAGGCAAGCACCACCGCTGCCAGCGTCGCGATTTCTGTGGGCTGGCCCAAGGCACGTTCCGTTTGGAGAAAGGCCCACAGCGCGTAATCGGGTGTGCGTTCGAGCGCCATAGCGGAATAACGCGGCAAGACGACGAGTTGGACTTCCTTGAGCGCGTCCCACGAGCCAGCGAGGCGGAAGTAGACCAGGACCACCACCGCCGTCAGCGCCAGCCCGCCCATCACCGCCGCTGCCCTCACTATCCAATCGCGCCACGGAATCGTGAGTCTGACACGGCGCGGATTTTCATCAACGCCCCGGAAGTCGAGGTAAGGCAGGAGCACCACAAGAGGCAGCAGCGCCACGGCGTTGTACTTCAACCAGAAGGATGCGCCGAATGCCACACCCGCGGCGAGGTGTCGGAGGATCACGCCTTTGGCGTGACTCGCAACCAGAAAGTAGGCCACGAAGAAGAACAGCATCAAGAAAGTTTCGCTCTGCGCCGCTTCCCAGTAGCCCGCCAAGACATGCCAGGAGGCGTTGACGACAACCGCTACGCCCGCCGCGGCGGGTCCCAGATAATGCTCCGTGAAGCGGAACACACAATACGAAATCGCCAGCAGCCAGAGAATATCCACCAGCCCTACCGACCACATCGAGTGGTCAAACAGCTTGACGATGAGGGCGTAGATGTAGAAGACGCCTGGCGGCTTGTTGTCCCGAGAGCAGGCCCTGGCCGATCACGCAATACGTCGCCTGGTCACGAGCGATGGGGTAGGCGAGGCTGGGGATGGCGCGGATGAGGACGAAAATCAGCGACGCAGCCAGCCACACGCGTCGTTGTGTCCAACTGCGGGCTTGGAGGAGTGCGCGAGGCGAGGGAGTATCGGCCATATGGCGTAAAAGACAGAGTGAGGCAACGCATGCTCACTGATCTTCCCCACGACCTCACTCCATGCCCTGCCGCGCGGACGGCAGGCCCGAAGCCGTGCATCCTACCATAGGAATCCGCGCGACGGAGACTCAGGCAGGCCGGGGCCGCGACGCACCCCAGACTCGCCAGATCGCCGGCACATTGAGGAGGAAATTCCAAAAGCCCCCGGTCAGGACGCCGCCCGCGGCAGCCAGGGCAGCCCGAAGTCCGTGATCGGCGAGGATCAACGTCACCCCGGCGTTCAACAGCGCCCCCGAGAAACAGATAACTTCGTAGCGCAGCAGGCGGGTGAAGAGCCCTTTCCGCGGCTCATCCGCCGCTGGCACCTTGCGGAAGGTCAGACTCTCATTCCAGATGAAATTGTTGAGAAGAGCCAGTTGGATCGCGAGGGGCAAGGCCGCAAGCAGCTTCCAACCAAAGCCCTCAGCAAGGAAGTAGACGCCGACGATGTTCACCACCGCGCCGCTCAAGCCCACCGAACCGTAGCGGACCCATGCGGCGAGTTGGCGCGTCGAGCGCGCTAGGCGGGCCAGGTGCATCAAGTATTCGAGGTACTGTCGCGGCCCCAGCTTTGAGCTCCCATGCCCCCGCGGCTCGAAAATATAGGACACCTCTGTAAATTTCCGATAGCGCCCTTTGGCCAGAACCTCGAGGAGAATCTTGTATCCAAGCGGGTTCAGTTGAACACCGTCCAGCACGGAACGGCGCAACGCGAACATGCCGGATAGCGGATCGCTCACGTCGGCGAGCGTAAGCGGCAGGACGGAGGAAGCCAGGTGCGTGGCGCCCCAGGAAATGAAGCGGCGAATCCACGACCAGCCGGTCATCCCCCCGCCCGGGGTATAGCGGCTGGCGAGGGCCATGTCGGTATCGGGCTGACGCAAGGCCTCGGCGAGCGGCCGCAAGATCTCCGGAGGATGCTGCAGGTCGGCGTCCATCACCGCGAGCAGGTCGCCACGGGCCGTCGCCCAGCCATCGAGCACTGCCGTCGCCAAGCCCAGCCGACCGGGCCGACGCAAGACACGCACCGGGAATTCACGCCCGAGGGATTCTGCAATCTCGGCAGTGCCGTCGGCGCTCGAGTCATCAACGACGATCAGTTCGAATTCTTCGTGGGCAGCGCGCAAAGCCGCCGCGGCTCGGCGCAGCGTCTGCTCGATAACCGCGCCTTCGTTGTAAGTGGGAATGACCAGCGAAATCATCGGGGGCGACTGAGGCTGCCCACCGAGTGTCGGCGCAACCCCGGCGCCAAGCGAAAGTACCATACCCGTCAACCCCGGTCAACGCGGTTCGGGCCGACGTAGTGGTCGCATGATGGCGCCGAATGGGGGACCTTGCAGCCCCAACACGTCGTTCATGCCGCGGGTTCGTCGCCTCACGGCCCCGAAAGATTCACGGCACAAAACCCGTGCCACGGCTATACACAAGGAACTGATCGCCCGTGACTTCCCACCGGGCTGCCCGCGGTGGATTCTTCCGGGACGGCTCTCAGGGCTGAGCCCCTGGACCAGACCCTTCCAAGGCCTTTCGCAGGCTGAAGTACGCCCCCCAGCGATAACAGAACTCCGGTGCAGCAGCAGGGGCGTGCCAGCTTCTGCTCAATTGGGTGTCGGTCCAGTCCCAGAGGCGATCCGGGCGCACGTCCACATTCACCGGCGTGGTATCCCAACCGCCTCCAGGGTAATGGAAAGCTCCCACCACCTGGACCCAAAGGGCTGCGGCCAGGGCCAAGACCAGAGCGGCGCGCAAGATAGGGGCGGCTTGAATCTGCGGCACCACGAGCACAAGAAAAAAAGCCAGGAAGGGCATCAGATCGGTCAGATAACGAGGACCAAAACAGTGGCCGCCCCACCAGTCGGTATAGCGCGCGTGCAAGATTAGGACAATAACCACCCCAATGAGGATATACCTTCCCCAGTCCAAGGCCTTCGCTTTCCACAGCCGCACGGCGCCCCAGAGGGAGAAAACCACCCACGGCGAATAGATCAGCAGGCCCCGGCTGGGGCTCAGCAGCAATCCTGTCAAAGCCCCCACCGTACTGGCTTGAAAATGACTGGTCATATATTTCTCTTGAGGCCACGAGACTGGAAATGGCAGCCCTCCAAATACTTTACCTAAAACGGATATATTATAGATCAGCACCAGAACCCCTATAACGAACAGGGGGGCACAGAACTGCCACAACCCTCTGCGGTGGTGCCGCGCGAAATAGATGAACAGCAGCGCCGCGAAGATCACATAAGCAGGCTTGTTGGCGGCCGCCAAGGCCACGCTCAAGCCCGCCCAAAAAGGGGAACCCCGCGCGTCGGGGCCACGCAGGAGCGACCACAGTAACAGAGCGAAGCACAGCTCCGTCATGCCCTGCCTCCACAGAGCCTGGCTTGAAATGGCCCAGGTATTGCTTGCTAGGCCGTAGATGAGGCCTACCAGGAGGCTGTGGGCGGCCGAGGAAACCTTCCGGAGCGCCAGGTAGAGCACTACAACTGATAAGGCTGCGATCGCCGACGCGGCGAGCTTCTCCATTGTCTCTGCAACGAGGGTCAGGGCCTGGCCAGACAGAGCCGGGGGCTGGGCGGAAACCCACCACGCGGGGACCAGATAAAGGGGAGTAATGAGCACCGGCAGAAGGATAGGATACCGGGACACCCAATGACCGTGGGCCCGCCTGACAAAGTAGACGCCAAAGCCTTCGACCTTGACGCCCAGATAGGGCTGAATCCAGTCATCCAAGTAGACATTGCCCCGTAGGATCAGGCTGAAAGGCAGCAGGCGGGTGGGAACGGTATCCAGGCTGGCGATCGGACGTAGGTTGGCATTGTAAATGAGCACAAGCAACAGCCCCAGCAAGGGAACAGTGGCGGGCCCTGGCGCGAAGCGGTTAGCCCTCGGGCGCATGTTCGGGTACCTTTAGCGAAGGAGCGAGTCCGCGGGATCCCAAGGAAGTTAGCACAGACCGCGCTTTTGAGGTCTGGGGCCTCTCCGTTGTTCCACTAACGAACCCGTTTGCGGAGCCGAGCCGCGGACCTGTCAGTGAGGTTCGCGCTACCCACCCCGGTGCCAGCGCGAAAGTATCACGTGCTTCACAACACCGTCAATTGTGCCGAGGTACGCTGAGGCGCGCTCCGCACGCGTGGGGATTCACTTCGCGGCGGCGCGGCTCGGCCGTTGGATGATGGACAGAACCGGGCAAGGCGCGGTCCGGATGACCTCCTCCGTAGTCGAGCCGAAGACGAGGCCGCCAAGGTAGCTGCGCGGCCTGGCGCCGAGCACGATCAGGTCGGCCCGCGAGGCCTTCGCTTCCGCCACAATGCGCTCGGGAGGCGTCCCTTCGCGGACCACTTCGCGCACCGTGCAACGCGCTCGCGCTTGCGGCGAAACCCAGTCACAGAGAGCGCTGACGGCCTGCTCGTCGTGCCCTTCGGGAGGCCCTTCCAAAATGTGCACAGCGATCACTTCGGCGTTGGTTCGCTCCGCCAGATCCACCGCGCATTGGAACGTTTCCCGGGACATCGCGCTGAAGTCAATCGGACTCAGCACTCGACGGATGGGTCCGACCGGCGGCACCCTTGCATCCGGGCCCACCGTGAGGATCGGACTCCGCACCTGCCGAAAGACGCTTTCCATCACCGAGCCCAGGCGGATGCGGGTCAAGCCCGTGCGCCCGTGCGTGCCCATGACGAGCAGGTCCGCGCGCCATTCCTTGTGCATGCGCAGAATCGCTTCGACGGGCTCCTGCTCCACCACACGTACAGACCGCGCAACATCTTCGGGAAGGTGCTGAGCGGTGAAATTCTCCACGAATTTGCGAGCCGAGCGCAGACTTCGCCGCAGTTGCGTGTTGAGTGCCTGCAGTTGAGCCGAGGTGAAATAGATCGGCGCCTCAAACCGCTGGGCGTGCAGAACACGGACCTCCGCACCGAACGCCCGCGCCAGGCTGCCCGCCATCCGCAGGGCTGCGGCGGAATGTTCGCTGAAATCAATCGGACAGAGGATTCTTGCGGGTGAAAACCTGACCATACTCTGCGTCCTTTCCGGCTCGACCGTCCGGTCCGGCCCCCCGCGCCAAACGCGCGCTCGTACCGTGCCGAGCTTCACGCCACCGCCTCAGCCGCGCGCGCCGAGCTTGCGCAGAAACGTCATCATCGGGCACCAGTTCGTGAACGCCGACTGAAACAGGTTTAGCCCCACAAAAACTGTAAAGAGATACCATTTGGGGCTGACGAAATATCCCAGTGCCACACTCGCTGTGACGAATGCCCCGGCAATCAAACGAAGCAAACGATTCACGTCCATCTTTTCCTCCTTGCGAAACAGCAGAACATTTCCGTCTCAAACGGCGACAGTGCCTTCTTCCGGTCTGCCCTTCTCTCCTCCTCGCGCGTGCAGGTAATAAAGAACCGGCACGGCCATGCGCGAGAGGAACGTTGAAGCCACTTCTCCCGCCATCAGTGAGACGGCCAAGCCCTGGAAAATCGGGTCGAACAAGATGACGAACGCGCCGACCACCACCGCAGCCGCCGTCAGCAGCATGGGCCGGAAGCGCACGGCGCCGGCGTCGACGACGGCTTCTTCGAGCGGCATCCCCTGCTTGCGGCGCAGTTCGATGAAATCCACGAGGATGATCGAGTTTCGCACGATGATGCCGGCGCCTGCGATGAAGCCGATGATGGACGTGGCCGTGAAGAACGCCCCCATCAGCGCGTGGGCGGGCAAGATGCCAACCATCGTCAGCGGGATGGGCGCCATGATCACCAGCGGCACTCGAAACGACTGGAACCACGCCACGACGATGACGTAAATCAGCACCAGGACCACCGCGAACGCGAGTCCGAGGTCACGAAAGACCTCGTAGGTAATGTGCCACTCGCCGTCCCACTTCATGGAGACTTTGTCGGTCAGGAACGGGAGGTGCGTGGCGTAGCGCTCAATCGAGTAGCCCTCGGGCGCGCGCAGCTTATCCAGCGATTTCGACAGCTTGAGGATCGCGTAGACAGGGCTCTCTTCACTGCCCGCAACGTCGCCCGAGACGTAGACAACGCGCTTCAGATTTTTGTGGTAGATGCTCTTCTCAATCGTATCCTTTTCGATGCCGGTCAACTCGCTCAACGGCACGAGCGCGCCGGAGGACGAGACGACTCGTATTTCTCCCAGATCGGTGAGATTCGTTTTCTGCTCGCGAGGAAGCTCCAAAACGATTGGGACGTCTTCTTTCTCCTTCGGCTGGTGGGCCAGCCCCACCACAGCGCCGCTCAAGGCCAAGCGGAGTGTGTTCGCGATCTGGTCGGCGGAGACGCCGTTCAGTGCCGCCTTCTCCTTGTCCACGACGAAACGGTACTGCGGCTGGGGATCTTCCACCGTCCAGTCAACATCCACGACGCCGGGCGTCTTTTTGAATTCATCCCGGATCTGGTCGGCGACGGCGATCTGCTTTGCGTAGTCCGGTCCGTAAACTTCCGCCACCAACGTTTGATAGACCGGCGGCCCGGGAGGAATTTCCGCCACCTTGAGCCGGGCGCCGTATTTGTCGCCGATCGGGTCGATGGCCAGGCGGACGCGCTTGGCGATCTCGTGACTCTGCGCGCTGCGCTCGCCCTTGGGGAGCAGGTTCACCTGGATATCAGCTTCGTTGGAGCCCCGGCGCAGGAAGTAGTGCCGCACGAGCCCGTTGAAGTTGTAGGGTGCCGCGGTTCCCGCATAGACCTGGTAATTGACGACTTCCGGCTCTTCCGCCACGCGCCGCGCGATCTCCCGCGCTACACGCGTCGTCTGCTCGAGCGTGGTTCCCTCAGGCATGTCGATGATGACCTGGAGCTCGCTCTTGTTGTCGAAGGGTAGCATCTTGACGCGCACGATCTTGAGCAGCGGCAGCGTCATGACGAGCAGGAACAGCGTTACGACACCGACCAGAAACATCCGGCGCATTTTCGCGTCGCGGATGAGCGGATTCATCAGGCGCCGGTAAAGGCGTGTCGTCCAGCCTTCCTGGCCTTCTTCGCTCTCGGCGGGGTGGGCATTCTCCTTGGAAAGCATGCGCAGCGCCGCCCAGGGCGAAATGACGAAAGCGATGAGGAGCGAAAAGAGCATGGCCACCGACGCGCCGACCGGGATCGGCCGCATGTAGGGGCCCATCAAGCCGCCGACAAAGGCCATCGGCAAGATGGCGGCGATCACCGTCCAGGTGGCGAGCGTAGTAGGATTGCCGACTTCATCCACGGCCTCCACGGCCACCTCGGCGAATGGCCGGCCCTTGTTTCCGGGCAGGTGGAAGTGCCGCGTGATGTTCTCAACCACCACGATGGCGTCGTCGACGAGGATGCCGATGGAAAAGATCAGGGCAAAGAGCGTGACCCGGTTCAGCGTGTACCCGTAGATGAAATAGAGGAACAACGTCAGGGCGAGCGTCACAGGCACGGCCGCGAGCACGACGACTGATGACCGCCAGCCCAGCGCCAGGGCGATGAGGGCAGTCACCGAAAGCGTCGCGAGGAGCAGGTGCTTCAGGAGTTCATTGGATTTCTCCTGCGCCGTCTCGCCGTAGTTGCGGGTGACGGTGACCTCGACGCCGGCGGGGATGACGCTCCCCTTCAGGGTGTTAATCTTCTCAAGCACCCGTTCGGCCACGATGACGGCGTTCTTGCCCTTCCGCTTGGCAACCGTCAGCGTCACCGCCGGAAGCTCGCCTGAACCTGCGACGAGCTTCTCGCGGGCGCCCCGCCCACGGCCGAAGAGAACGTAATTCGAGGGTTCTTCCGGCCCGTCGCGGATCTCCGCCACATCGCGCAGATAGACGGGCCGGCCTGCCGATACGCCCACCACCACGTTCCCCACGTCTTCGGCGTTGCGCAGGAAATCGCCGGTTTCAACCGCGTACTCCTGGTTGGCGGCGTCAAAGGCTCCGGACTGCAACCGCTGATTGCTGCGTTCGACGGCGGGCATGAGGGTGGCCGGCGCCACTCCATAGGCCGCCATCTTGGCGGGGTTAAGCAGCACACGAATCTGCCGCCGCTCGCCGCCGATCAGGTGTGTCTCCGAAACATCGTCGATGCTCTTGACCTGCCCCTCCACCTCCGCGGCGATGCGGCGCAGCGTGTAGCCATCGTAGCGATTGCTCCAGAGCGTCACGGCGAGAATCGGCACGTCGTCGATCGACCGCGGCTTGATGAGCGGCTTCGACGCTCCGGGGGGGATGAGGTCGAAGTGCGAATACATCTTGTTGTAGAGCTTGACGATCGAAGCTTCCTCGTTTTCGCCCACCTTGAAGCGCACGATGGCCATGCTGAGGCCCGGCCGGGTCGTGGAGTAAACATACTCGACGCCGGGGATTTCCCAAATGAGCCTCTCCATGGGCGTGGTGACGCGCTCTTCGACTTCCTGCGCCGTGGCGCCCGGCATCTCCACGAAGACGTCCATCATGGGGACGATGATCTGCGGCTCTTCCTCGCGCGGGGTGAGCAGCACGGCGAACACGCCGAGGAGGATGGCAAACACCATGATCAGCGGGGTCAGCTTGGAATTGATGAAGTAGTGGGCAACGCGCCCGGCGAAGCCCGGCTGGCCTTTCGTCATGGCTCCTCCACGCGCGCGCCGTCTCGCAGGCGGCCCATTTGTGAGATGGCGACTCGGTCACCTTCCGAGATCCCCGAGAGGATCTCCACGCGGTCGCCCAGGTTCTTGCCGGTCTTCACCAGGCGGTACTCAAGGACTCCCTGGGGATCGGCGACGAAGACGCCCTCCAGTTCGCCGTGTTCGATCAAGGCGCGCCGCGGGATGGAAAGTCGCCGCGCCTCGCCCATCGCAAAGTCTGCCGTCCCGTACTCGCCCGAACGGCAGCCGCAGTCCTTGGGCAAATCCACCTTGACGAGGAAAGTGCGGCTGCCGGTGTCGGCAGCAGGAACGATCTCCGACACGCGCCCGTCAAACTTTTCCCGCTCCGTGTGAATCGTGACGGCAGTCCCCAGGCTCACCTTGGGTAGGAGTTGTTCGGGGAGACTCGCCTCAAGTCGATAGCGCATCGGATCTTCCACGGTGAGGAGCGGCATCCCCGGCATGACGACCGTGCCCGCATCCACCGTCTTTGCCGTCACCACACCGTCGATGGGCGAGGTGACGCGCGAATAGCTGAGCACAGTCTGCGCGGAGTCCTGCTGCGAGCGCGCCTGCTCACCGCGAGCTTCGATCTGCTTCTTCTTCGCCTCGAGCGCCCGTTCGTTCGCGGCCGCAGCCTTGTATTTCGCTTCGGCGCCATCAAATTCCTGGCGGCTCACTGAATTCTTGGCGAGCAATCCCTGGTAGCGGCGGTAGGTGGCCTCGGCGAATTGCCGATCGGCAGCGGCCACCTGGAGCGCCTGCTCGATTTCCGCCAAACCCTGCGCGGCCTCTTCCACCCCGGCCTGGGCACCGGCAACCTGCGCGCGCGGGCCACGGTCGTCAATCACGGCGAGAACTTGCCCGCGCTTGACGCGGTCGCCCGGCTTCACGCGGACTTCCCGGACCGTGCCGCTGATTTGGGCGCTCAGGACACTGGTGGTCGCCGAGCGCACTGTTCCGGTGGCCTCATAGAAATCCGGCAGCGACTGCAGGCGCACCGTCTCCAATTGCACGCCGCGAATTGTCTCCGGCTGCGCATCCTTCGCCTTTTCGGCCGAGCCGCAGGCGGCGAGCGAACCAGCGGCGAGGAAGATCAGAAATCCTCGTGCGATTATTGTCTTGTTCATAGTTACTGACGTCCTTAAGGCCCTGATTGCGCTTAGTGTGTGACCGCCTGCGAACCGGCCGCGAGCTCGCCGGTAGCGAATTCCAACGCCGCGTAGCCGAGGCGATAATCAAAGACGGCATTCAGGAAATTCTTCTTCGCTGCTGTGCGCGCGGTTTCGGCGCGGAGCAGGTCGGTGATGGTCGAGAGGCCCGCTTCGTAGCGGTTCTGGATGATGCGCAGGCTCTCTTCCGCCTGGGACGCGGCGCCGCGTAAAACGTCCACGCGGTCGCGCGCCGTGGCCAAGTTCAGATACGCCTGACGCACCTGGAAACGCACGGCCGCGGCCAGTTGGCTGCGCAGGGCGTCAGCTTGGCGCTGGCGGGCGCGCGATTCCCTAAGCCGCGCGCGATTCGCGCCACCGTCGAAGAGGTTGAAGGTGAGCGTAGCGCCGAGCGCCCAATTGTTTCCACCTCGCGTGAGGAATGTTTGATTGTCTTCCTCCCAGGCGCCGAACAGGTTCACCTTGGGGAGGAAGTCCGCACGGGCCATGCGCACACCGTTCGCGGCGCGCTGCTTGCCGATGTCACTTTGCTGAAAGTCAGGTCGCGTCTGCAGCGCCTTCGCTTGGCGCTCTTCGAGTGTGCCGGCTTCGAACATTACTTCTCCAAGTTCCCCCTCCACGGCCACGGGCGCATCCTCGGCGAGTCCCATGGCGACGTTAAGCGCGGCATCCGCCACGGCGACGCCGTTCTGCGCACGCAGCAGGTCTTCCTGCGCCTGGGCGAGTTGCACCTGCGCGCTGAGCAGATCGGAGGGCACGGCCAGACCTTGCTCCTGCCGTGCCTCGGCACGTGCCAGGTCCGCCTTTGTCGCCTCAACCGAACTCTGCGCTACGCGCACGCTTTCGCGCGCCAGCAGGCCATTCAGATAAGCCTCGATGACGTTGAAGATCACTTCCTGGCGCGTCCGCTCGCCACCGCGCGTAGCGCTCTGGGCTTCGAGGCGCGCGTCGTGAACCCGCCGCGAGGTCTGCCCCGCGTCCCACAAGGGCATCGAAGCGCTGAACTGCGTACGGAAATTGTCCAACGGCGTCGGCGTGTTCAGGAACCCCAGCTCGAAATTACGCGCCGTGAACTGGCGTTGGGTGAGCAGGCTGCCGAAGACGTACACGGGATTGTTGCCGCGCGCAAAGCCTTCAGAAAAATCGAGGCGCGGATAGCGCCCGGAGGCGGCGACCGTAATTCCCTGCTTCACGGCGTCTGCATAAGCGTCGGCCGCCTGCACCGTGGGATTCTTCTCCAGCGCCACGGCGACGGCTTCCTGAAGTGTCAGCGGCTTGTTGCGCGCGGCGGGCGCCTGGGCCCGCATCGCGCTCGCCGCAAAAAGAGGAAGAAGGATAGCGAGAGAAAGCGTGGTTAGATGTCGCATCATGCAGCCTCGGCAGCAGGTTCTGCACAGATTTCCGGCAAGATTTCGAACGTGCTCTCGATTTTGGCCGTTTGACCGATCATCGCACCCACCGAGCAGTACTTGGTCTCGGAAAGGTGAATGGCGGTCTTCACCGCTCCCGGATCGATCTGGCCGCGCAGTTTGTGCTTGATCTCCACGCGCGTAAAATAGTTGGGAGGCTCCGGGCGCTGTTCCGCGCTCAGCTCGATCTCGTAGCCCGTCACGACCTGGCGCTTCTTGCGCAGGATGTTGATAACGTCAAACGCCGTGCAGCCCCCCAGCGCCAGGAGCGCGAACTCGATGGGCTTGGGGCCCGTCTTGCCTTCGCCGTCGTCCATGACGAAGGCGTGACCCGCCGCTGATTCCGCGACGAATTGCCTTCCTGTTCCCTGGATTGTGGTCAGACGTAGTTTACCCTGGAGCATCATGCACCTCAGTTCCCCTCAGCGCGCCGCCCGCAGGCGCCGACCGGAATACCGGTTAGCCGCTCCTCGCGAGCAGTCTGCAATAAGAGTTCGATTTCCTTCATGCCTTCTTCAAAGACCTTTGCGGCTTCCTCCGCCGGACGCTCGGCGAGTTGCCAGTAGTCCCAGCCCACCGCCACGCAGGACTCCTCGGGGTAGGCGGCGTAGAAATGGTCGAGTGTGGCGGGAAAGAAGCCGGCAAAACGCGACTTGAAGGCCGCGAATAACTCCGCGTCGCGGGCCAACCGGCCGCCCATTTCTTCCCCGATGGCCCGCGCGGCGGCGGCGAAATCGGCGCGGCTGAGCACCATCCGGACCGCTTCTCGCGACACGTTGATCAGTTCCGTAAACCTGCCACTGCGCACTTTCAAGTCATCGCCGTTCTTCGCGAACGTCCAGCCTCGTGCCGCGAGCACGTCGCGGATTCGCTCCCGGAAAGTCTCCATCTGGACAACGGCCAGGGCACGCCGCGCACCGCTCTCGACCTCTGTCGCGCAGTCTCCCGCCCAAGAGCGCAGGCCGGAATGCTCGCCCAAACCGAAGGCGTTACGGCCGTCCAGGTAGATGGCCCGCGTGCCGTCGAGGCTGCCCAGACACGATTCGAGCGCGCGGTAATCGGCCGCCGAGCTGTTCGCGGCTCCAGGTTCAACAGCCAGCACCACCACGAAGTGTCCCTCCTCAACCTTCGCGCACTGGACCTCTCTCGGGGCGAGGCCCGTGCGCAGCAACCGGAGCCAGTGTTCTTGAACTGTTGAAACGCTTTGCATGTCCCTTTCCTCACCCCCATAAATGCAATCCGCGGAGAAACGTGACAAAGAATT